>NZ_JBSGFD010000018.1:0-36738 GCF_053603215.1 Kitasatospora sp. NPDC004240
GGGGCGGATGCGGTGAGCATCGGCCGTCCGCTGGCCAACACCGGTCTGTACGTGCTGGACGAGCGACTGCGGCAGCTGGCAGGCCGCCGCCGAGACCGCCGCGCCGGCCCGCGCCGAGCGCACCCGCCGCCGTGCCACCTCGGCCGCCGGCGCCCCGACCGCCGAGGCCGCGGCCGAGGCCCCGGCCGCGGTCGTCACCGAGGCCAAGCAGGCCGAGACCCGTGCGGCCGAGACCCGTGCCTTCGAGGGCCGCGAGGAGGGCCGCACCGAGACCCGGCGCGACCGTCGTGACCGTCGTGACCGCCGCGAGGGCGGCGAGCGCGCGGACCGCCAGGAGGGCGGCGAGATCCAGGCCGGCCAGGACGGCGAGGGGCGCGAGTCGCGCCGCGACCGCCGCAACCGCCGTGACCGCGCCGACCGCCAGGGCCAGCAGGGCGGCCAGCAGCAGGGCGCCCAGGACGCCCAGCAGACCCGCCAGGCCCCGCCGGCCCAGCCGCAGGCCCAGCAGGGCGGTTACGAGGACGACGAGTTCGGCGACGGCCGTCGTGGCCGTCGTGGCCGCTACCGCGACCGCCGCGGCCGTGGCCGCCGCGAGGGCTTCGAGGCCGGCGTGGCCGAGCCGCAGGTCGGCGAGGACGACGTCCTGATCCCGGTCGCGGGCATCCTCGACATCCTCGACAACTACGCGTTCGTGCGCACCTCCGGCTACCTGCCGGGCCAGAACGACGTCTACGTCTCGCTCGCCCAGGTCCGCAAGAACGGCCTGCGCAAGGGTGACGCGATCACCGGCGCCGTGCGCCAGCCGCGCGACGGCGAGCGCCGCGAGAAGTTCAACGCCATGGTGCGCCTGGACTCCGTCAACGGCATGGACCCGGAGAGCGGCCGCGGCCGCCCCGAGTTCAACAAGCTGACCCCGCTGTACCCGCAGGAGCGGCTGCGCCTGGAGACCGACCCGGGCGTGCTGACCACCCGGATCATCGACCTGGTGTCGCCGATCGGCAAGGGCCAGCGCGGTCTGATCGTCGCGCCGCCGAAGACCGGCAAGACGATGGTGCTGCAGGCGGTCGCCAACGCGATCACCCACAACAACCCCGAGTGCCACCTGATGGTCGTCCTGGTCGACGAGCGTCCGGAGGAGGTCACCGACATGCAGCGGTCGGTGAAGGGCGAGGTCATCTCCTCGACCTTCGACCGCCCGGCCGAGGACCACACCACGGTCGCCGAGCTCGCCATCGAGCGCGCCAAGCGCCTGGTGGAGCTGGGCCACGACGTGGTGATCCTGCTGGACTCGATCACCCGCCTGGGCCGCGCCTACAACCTGGCGGCGCCGGCCTCCGGCCGCATCCTGTCCGGTGGTGTCGACTCGACCGCGCTGTACCCGCCGAAGAAGTTCTTCGGTGCCGCGCGCAACATCGAGAACGGCGGCTCGCTGACGATCCTGGCCACCGCGCTGGTCGAGACCGGCTCGCGGATGGACGAGGTCATCTTCGAGGAGTTCAAGGGCACCGGCAACATGGAGCTCAAGCTCGACCGGAAGCTCTCGGACAAGCGCGTCTTCCCGGCCGTCGACGTCGACGCCTCCAGCACCCGCAAGGAGGAGATCCTGCTGGGCAACGAGGAGTTGGCCGTCGTCTGGAAGCTCCGCCGGGTGCTGCACGCGCTCGACTCGCAGCAGGCGATCGAGCTGCTGCTGGACAAGATGAAGCAGACCAAGAGCAACGCCGAGTTCCTGATGCAGATCGCCAAGACGACCCCCGGGTCGGGCGACTGACCGGGGACGAGTCCCGGCTGACACGGAACCCCGGACCGCGCGAGCGGTCCGGGGTTCCGGCGCGTCCGGAGGGTGAGGCGGGGGCCCGCTCCCGAGTTGCGATATTTCAAGGTCTTTAGACCGCTATGTCCGACCTATGCTGGACCGTATGGCCGAGCAGAAGAGGGTCCTCAGCCGCCGCCGCAAGGTCCTGCGGGTGGCCGCCTGCGCGTTCGCGGGGCTCGTCGTCCTCGGCGCGGGGGCGGCCGGGTACGCGTACCTCACCTTCAACGGCAATCTGAAGAGCGTCGACATCGACGCCCAGCTGGGCACCGCCCGGCCCCCGGCCGCCACCGACGGATCGTTCAACCTGCTGGTGCTCGGCTCGGACTCCCGGGCCGGCGGCAACGGCGAGCTGGCCGGCGGCGCGGCCGACGGCACCGCCCGCTCGGACACCGCGATGGTGGTGCACGTCAACCAGGACCACTCGCGCGCCGACGTGGTGTCGATACCGCGCGACACCCTGGTGCCCCGGCCCGAGTGCGTGGACGCCAAGGGCAAGGCCGTGCCGGCCGCCAAGCGCGCCATGTTCAACAGTGCCTACGAGAACGGCGGCGCCGCGTGCGCGGTGAAGACCGCCGAGCAGTTCACCGGCCTGCGGATGGACCACTACCTGGAGATCGACTTCGCCGGCTTCGCCCGGGTCGTCGACGCGATGGGCGGTGCCACCGTGACCACCACCGTGCCGATCCACGACAAGGACAGCGGACTGGACCTCCAGCCCGGCACCCACCACCTCGACGGCACCCGGGCGCTGGCCTTCGTCCGCACCCGGCACGGCGTCGGCGACGGCAGCGACCTCGGCCGGATCGAGCTCCAGCAGCAGATGGTGCGCTCGCTGCTCCAGCAGGTCGGCGGGCTCGGCCTGCTCACCAACCCGGTCCGGCTCTGGTCGCTCGGCGACACGCTGACCCGCAGCATCACCACCGACTCCGCCCTCGGCTCGGTGAACTCCCTGGTGGGGCTCGCCCAGGAACTGCGGGGGATCGGGCCCGACCAGCTGACCATGGTCACCCTGCCGGTGGTCGCGGCCCCCGGCGACCCCAACCGGGTGGTCGCCCGCCAGCCGCAGGCCGATCAGCTGTGGGCGGCCCTGAAGGCCGACCGGACCGTTCCGGTGGAGGTCGTGAGCGCCCAGCCGTCCAACCCCGCGCAGGGCACCCCGAAGGCCGGCCAGGGGGCCTCCCCGACCGCCTCGAAGCGGGCCTCGACGGGCACCTCCGCGGGCGCCTCCGCCGGCCCGTCCACGGCGGCCTCCGCCGGCCCGCAGGTGGGTCCGCAGGTGAGCCCCCGGGTGAGTCCGCTGGTCAGCCCGTACACGAGTCCGTACACGAGTCCGTACGCGAGCCCCCGCACGGGCACCGGCACGAGCCCCTTCACCAGCCCGTCCGCGGGCCGGTGAGCCGCCCCCGGGAGGCCGGCCGGGAGCCGCCGGCACACCTCCGGCGGACGGCCGACGGGCCTGTCGGGCAGGGGCGGCGGATGCCCGGAATATCCCGGGACGCGCCCCGGTTTGGGAAGAAGCGGCCGGTCCTGGCAGACTGGTCCGTCGGTCCCGGTTCACGTGCGGCTTCCCGCCGCCGACCCGGTGCCCTCCCGAATCACTAGGAGAACCCCTTGAAGCCCAACGTTCACCCCGAGTACGTGGTCACCCATGTGACCTGCACCTGCGGCGCCGAGTTCACCACCCGCTCGACCGAGACCAGTGGCGAGATCCGCGCCGAGGTCTGCTCGCAGTGCCACCCGTTCTACACCGGCAAGCAGAAGATCCTCGACACCGGTGGCCGCGTGGCCCGCTTCGAGGCCCGCTTCGGCAAGCAGCACAGCGCGAAGGCCTAGCGCTCCCTCGGCGCCGGTCTCCGGCGTCCCCGTACACGTTTCGGGGGCGCTGGGACCGGCGCCGTTCGCGTCCCACCACGCTCGTCCCCCGCGCTCCCCACCCAACGCTCCTCACCCCCCCCACCGGCTCCCACGGGAAGAAGGCCCCCATGTTCGAGGCAGTCGAAGAGCTCCTCGTCGAGCACGCCGACCTCGAAAAGAGGCTGGCCGACCCGTCCGTCCACGCCGACCAGGCGAACGCCCGCAAGCTGGCCAAGCGCTACGCCGAGCTGACCCCGATCACCCGGGTCTACCGGGAGTGGCGGCAGGCCGGCGAGGACATCGAGGCCGCTCGCGAACTCGCCGCCGAGGAGCCCGAGTTCCTCGCCGAGGTGAAGGACTCCGAGGCGCGCCGCGAGGAGCTGACCGAGGAGCTGCGGCTGCTGCTGGTCCCGCGCGACCCGAGCGACGAGAAGGACGTCATCCTGGAGATCAAGGCGGGCGAGGGCGGCGAGGAGTCCGCGCTGTTCGCCGGTGACCTGCTCCGGATGTACCTGCGCTTCGCCGAGCGGATCGGCTGGAAGACCGAGATCATCGACTCCAACGAGTCCGACCTCGGCGGGTACAAGGACGTCTCGGTGGCCGTGAAGACCAAGGGCAACGCCGAGCCCGGCCAGGGCGTCTGGGCCCGGCTGAAGTACGAGGGCGGCGTGCACCGCGTGCAGCGCGTCCCCGCCACCGAGTCGCAGGGCCGCATCCACACCTCGGCGGCGGGCGTGCTGGTCACCCCGGAGGCCGAGGAGGTCGAGGTCGAGATCCACGCCAACGACCTGCGGATCGACGTCTACCGCTCCTCCGGCCCCGGCGGCCAGTCGGTCAACACGACCGACTCGGCGGTCCGGATCACCCATCTCCCGACCGGTATCGTGGCCTCCTGCCAGAACGAGAAGAGCCAGCTCCAGAACAAGGAGCAGGCGATGCGCATCCTGCGCTCGCGGCTGCTGGCGGCCGCGCAGGAGGAGGCCGAGCGGGAGGCCTCCGACGCCCGCCGCAGCCAGGTCCGCACGGTCGACCGCTCCGAGCGGATCCGGACCTACAACTACCCCGAGAACCGCATCTCGGACCACCGCACGGGCTTCAAGTCGTACAACCTGGACCAGGTCCTGGACGGCGAGCTCGCCGCGGTGATCCAGTCCTGTGTCGACGCGGACGCCGCGGCCAAGCTCGCCGCCGCCCAGCAGAGCTGAGACCGCCAGAACCGAGCCGGCGCGAAGGCCCGGCGGATACGCCAGAGCGCGGAAACAAGAGGTCGTACGGATGAACCTGCTGCTCGCCGAGGTGGCCCAGGCCACCCAGCGGTTGGCCGCGGCCGGTGTGCCGTCGCCGCGCTTCGACGCGGAGGAGCTCGCGGCGCACGTCCACCACGTCAAGCGCAGCCAGCTGCACACCGTGCCGGACGCCGACTTCGACGCCCGCTACTGGGAGGCGGTCTCGCGCCGCGAGGCCCGGGAGCCGCTGCAGCACATCACCGGCCGGGCCTTCTTCCGCTACCTGGAGCTGGAGGTCGGCCCGGGCGTGTTCGTGCCGCGCCCGGAGACCGAGACCGTCGTCGAGTGGGCCATAAACGCCGTCCGCGACATGGACGTCGCCGAGCCGCTGGTGGTCGACCTGTGCTCCGGCTCCGGCGCCATCGCGCTCGCCCTCGCCCAGGAGCTGCCGCGCTCCGTCGTCCACGCCTTCGAGCTGGACGAGGGCGCGCTGCGGTACACCGAGCGCAACATCGCCACCAGCGGCGACCGCGCCCGGGTCACCCTGCACGCCGGCGACGCCACCCGGGCCTTCGCGGACGACCGCTCCTGGGACGGCCGCTTCGACCTGGTCATCTCCAACCCGCCGTACATCCCGCTCACCGAGTGGGAGTACGTGGCGCCCGAGGCCCGCGACCACGACCCGCGGATGTCGCTGTTCTCCGGCGAGGACGGCCTGGACACCATCCGGGGCATCGAGCGGGTCGCCGCCCGGCTGCTGCGCCCGGGCGGCGTGGTGGTCATCGAGCACGCCGACACCCAGGGCGGCCAGGTCCCGTGGATCTTCAACGAGGAAGCCGGCTGGACCGACGCCGCCGACCACCGCGACCTGAACAACCGCCCGCGCTTCACCACGGCCCGAAAGGCCTCGTTGTGACCACCGAGGTGACCACGAGGGTGGCCGCGAGGGCGAACACCAAGCGCTGCGCCACGGCCCGCGGGGCCTGGCAGTGATGAGCCGTTCCGGAAGGGGACCGTACCGATGAGCCGCCGCTACGACTGTGCCGACACCGGGGACCGCGCCACCGGCCTGCGCGAGGCCGCCTCGGCCATCCGCCGGGGCGAACTCGTCGTGCTGCCCACCGACACCCTGTACGGCGTCGGCGCGGACGCCTTCTCCCCGGAGGCCGTCGGCGCGCTGCTGGCCGCCAAGGGCCGCGGCCGCAACATGCCCTCACCGGTGCTGGTCGGCTCGCCCACCACCCTGCACGGCCTGGTCACCGACTTCTCCGAGCAGGCCTGGGAGCTGGTCGACGCGTTCTGGCCCGGCGGGCTCACCCTGGTCGCCAGGCACCAGCCCTCGCTGCGCTGGGACCTCGGCGAGACCCGCGGCACCGTCGCGGTGCGGATGCCGCTGCACCCGGTCGCCATCGAGCTGCTGAACACCACCGGCCCGCTGGCCGTCTCCAGCGCCAACCGCACCGGCGGCCCGTCGCCGGCCACCTGCGACGAGGCCCAGCAGCAGCTCGGCGACGCCATCTCGGTGTACCTGGACGGCGGCACCGCCGACCACGCCACCGCCTCGTCGATCGTCGACGTCACCGGCAAGGTCCCGGTGCTGCTGCGGGCCGGTGCGATCAGCGTCGAGCAGCTGAGGGAGGTCGTCCCCGACCTGGAGGCCGGCAGTTGACGGCCGCCTCCCTCCATGCCGGGCCCGGCATATCGCCGTACCTGAGCGTGGGACCGCGGCCGCTGGACCACTTCCGGATCCTCTTCGTCTGCACCGGCAACATCTGCCGCTCGCCGATCGCCGAGCGGCTCACCCGGCGTGAGCTGGACACCCGGCTCAGCCCCCGGGTGGCCGGCCGCATCCTGGTGGAGAGCGCCGGCACCTGGGGCCACGAGGGCGCGCCGATGGAGGAGCACGCCGCCACCGTGCTGGACGAGTACGGCGCCGACAGCGGGGGCTTCACCGGCCGCGAGCTGCTGGACGAGCACGTGGTCGAGGCGGACCTCGTGCTCACCGCCACCCTCGACCACCGGGCCCAGGTCATCTCGATGGGCCACGAGGCGGGGCTGCGCACCTTCACGCTGAAGGAGTTCACCCGGCTGGTGCGCACGATAGACCCGGGCACCCTGCCCGACCCCCGGCGCGGCGCGGACGTCACCGAGCGGGCCCGCGCCCTGGTGCGCGCCGCCGCCGCGCTGCGCGGCTGGCTGCTGGCGGCCAGCCCGGAGTCCGACGAGGTGCACGACCCGTACGGCGCGCCGATCGGGATGTTCCGCAACTGCGGCGAGGAGATATTCCACGCGGTGGACCCGGTCGTCACGGCGCTGACCGGAGTACCGGCGCGCCACTGACCCGCCCGGCCGGGTGCACCCCGCCCGCGTCGGCGGGCCGGGCGCCCCGGGCGGTCATACGCTGGAGGGACGCCCCCGGTCACCGCCGGAGGTCCCCCACACCCCGCCGCGCCCGGGAGCCCCGCCATGACCGTCACCGATGCCGCGACCGGCCCCCTGCCCGCGACGGCCCCCGGACGGCCCGAGGAGACGCTGTTCCGGGCCGATCCGCAGCTGGCCGACCTGCTGGCCGCGGAGGCCGAACGGCGGGCGGAGACGATCCAGCTGCTGGCGGGGGAGAACCTCACCAGCCCGGCGGTCCTGGCGGCGCTCACCGGCCCGCTGATCGACAAGTACGCCGAGGGCTACCCCGGCCGGCGCCACCACACCGGCTGCGCGCTGGCGGACGCCGCCGAACTGCTGGCGGTCGACCGGGCGCGCGGACTCTTCGCCGCCCCGCACGCCAACGTCCAGCCCCGGTCGGCCACTTCCGCGATGCTGGCGGCGTACGCGGCGCTGCTGCGGCCCGGCGACGTGGTGCTCGCGATGTCCCTGCAGCACGGCGGCCACCTCAGCTGCGGCTCGCGGGCCAACTTCTCCGGCCGCTGGTTCGACTTCGTCGGCTACGGGGTGCGCGAGGACGACGGGCTGGTCGACCTCGACCAGGTCCGCGAGCTGGCCCGGCGCTACCGCCCGAAGGCGATCGTGGCCGGCGGCATCTCCCACCCGCGCCACCTGGACTGGGCGGCCTTCCGGGAGATCGCCGACGAGGTGGACGCCTACCTGATCGCCGCCGCCGCCCAGACCACCGGCCTGGTCGCGGCCGGGATCGCGCCCTCCCCGGTGCCGTACGCCGACGTGACCGTGGCCGCCACCCACAAGCTGCTGCGCGGCCCGCGCGGCGGTCTGCTGCTGTGCACCGCCGAACTGGCCGACCGGGTGGACCGGGCGGTGTTCCCGTTCAGCCAGGGCGGCGCGGCGATGAACGAGGTCGCCGCGAAGGCGGTGGCGCTGGCCGAGGCCGGCACCGCGGAGTACCGGGCCTACGCGCACCGCACGGTGGCGGGGGCGCGGGTGCTGGCGGCCGGGCTCGCGGCGGCCGGGATGCCCCTGCTGACCGGCGGCACGGACACCCACCTGGTGACCGCCGACGTCTCGCCGCTCGGCCTCACCGGGGCCGAGGCGGAGCGCCGTTGCGCCGCCGCGGGACTGATGCTCGGCAAGTGCGCACTGCCGTTCGACCAGGCGCCGCCCTCGGAGACCTCCGGGATCCGGCTCGGGACGGGTACGGTGACCTCCCAGGGCATGGGCGAGAGCGAGCTCGCGGAGCTGGCCGGGCTGATCGCCCGGCTGCTCACCGGGGGCACGGACTCCCGCGGCGATGCCGGGACCGCCGCCCGGGTGCGCGAGATCGCGCGGGCCTTCGCGGGCCGCCGGTAGCGGGCCGAACGGATCTCCTACCCGCCAGTGCGAACCGCGATGCGCACCGTCGGCGTCGGACTCAATAAGGTGTGTGCCGTGGCGACGCACCTCGAACCCCGGAAGAGCGCGGAAGTACCGTCGGTACTCACCCGCCGGACTGTGACACAGGAGGTCAGTGGTGCGTGAGTACCTGCTCGTGCTGTTCTGCACCGCGGCCGTCAGCTACCTCCTGACCGGTCCGACCCGGAAGTTCGCCATCGCGGCCGGCGCCATGCCGCCGGTGCGCGCCCGTGACGTGCACCGCGAGCCCACCCCCCGGCTGGGCGGCATCGCCATGTTCGGCGGCCTCTGCGCCGGCATCCTGGTCGCCTCGCAGCTGGACAACCTCAGCAAGGTCTTCGCCCAGGGCACCGACATCCGCGCGCTGCTCTCCGGCGCCGGGATCATGTTCGTGCTGGGCGTGCTGGACGACAAGTGGGGCGTCGACGCCCTGGTGAAGCTGGGCGGCCAGATGATCGCCGCCGGCGTGATGGTCTGGCAGGGCGTCACGGTGATCACCCTCCCGGTGCCCGGCGCCGACTTCGGCACCCTCGTCGTCAGCCCCACCCAGGGCATGGTCATCTCGGTGACCCTGGTGGTCGTCATGGTCAACGCGGTGAACTTCATCGACGGCCTGGACGGCCTGGCCGGCGGCATGGTCTGCATCGCCGCCTCGGCCTTCTTCCTGTACTCCTACCGGCTCTGGTACGGGTACTCCATCCAGGACGCGGCCCCCGCCGTGCTGTTCAGCGTGCTGCTGATCGGCATGACCCTGGGCTTCCTGGCGCACAACGTGCACCCGGCCCGCATCTTCATGGGCGACTCCGGCTCGATGATGCTCGGTCTGATGCTGGCCGTCGCCGCGATCTCCATCACCGGCCGGGTCGACCCCGACCTGCTGCAGAGCGAGGCCGGTTCGCAGACCGCCGCCGTGCACGCCCTGGTGCCCCTGTACATCCCGCTGCTGCTGCCGCTGACGGTCATCGCGCTGCCGCTGGCCGACCTGCTGCTCGCGGTGGTCCGGCGGACCTGGGCCGGCCAGTCGCCGTTCGCCGCGGACAAGCGTCACCTGCACCACCGGCTGCTCCAGGTCGGACACTCGCACAGCCGCGCCGTGCTGATCATGTACTTCTGGGCCGCGCTGATCGCCTTCGGCACCGTCGCCTTCTCGGTGACCGACACCGGCCGCACCGTGATCCTCACCCTGGCCGGGCTCTGCCTGGTCGGCCTGGTGGTGCTGCTCACCCCGCGCTTCCGCCCGCACGCCCCGCAGGCGGTGCAGGCCTTCGTCCCGCCGCGCTACCGCAGGCGCGGCGCGGGCCGCGGCGGCGAGGCGCGCGCCGGGGCCGCGCGCGGGGAGTCCCCGTCGGTGGCGGCGGGGGAGCCGATGGCGGAGCTGTCGGCCAAGGACAAGGAGTTGCTGGGCCGTCTCGGTGAAGGTTCCTCGGCGGTCGGCGGCCGGGGCCGGGGGAGCTCCCGGAGCTGATCCAGGGGGCTGATGGACCGTCAAGACCCTTCACCCGTACGGCGGCACTATTGGGCCACCGGTGTGACAGGTACCACACATTCATGGTAAAGCTCTCATCAAATAGTTTGTGATACCGTTCACGAGTACCGAGAACACGCCGAAAGACCAGACAGGTGGACGTCATCCGTCCCTGGTCGGTCTCCCTCGACGGCTCGCCGCCAAGCGGCCGGCCGGCGGCGACCCTCTCGGTCCGGTGCCACCCACCACGCTTCCCGCCAGTCCCCCCGCCACATCGACATGCCGCCGGAGTTGCCGACATGCCGTCCACCGACGCCCGGATCCTCCGGGGCGCCGCGATCCCCACTGCGATCGCCGGAATCGTCGCGATGGTGATCTCGTTCGCCGTCGCGGGCACCAAGGGGATGCTCGGCGCACTCTTCGGAGCGCTGCTGGTGATGGCGTTCTTCAGCTTCGGCCAGGTCGCCCTCGACCGGCTGACCAGGAACAATCCGCACATCCTGATGGCCGCGGCGCTCCTGGTGTACACCACGCAGATCCTGTTGGTCGGCATCGTTCTCGCGGTGTTCAAGGACACGACGCTGTTCAACCGACAGACGTTCGCCTTCACGTTGCTCGGCTGCGCTCTGATCTGGACCGGTTTCCAGGTGCGCGGCGCACTGAAGGCCAAGATGTTCTACGTCAACCCCGACGCCTCCGAAAACAAGGGCGACAAGCCTTCCGACTCGGGGCGTCAACAGTGACGAGGCCTGACTGTCCCCCCAACGAGGGGGGCGGTGTTTATGCCGCACTGACGGGCTGCTATCGTCCGTCGCAACAACGGAGTACGGGAAGAGGCCTGGTCTGTCCGAACAGCGGACGGATCGCCCCCCGGGTCCGTGAAGTCTTCGATGATCCCGCGGCGGTGCTCAGCACTGCCGCGCCGGGTCGGCGAGAAACCCATCAAGTTCAAGTGCCGCTCCGTGGCCGCAGGCCACGCCGACACACCGAGGTTGCCGTATCCATGCGTCACGACGAAGGAGTCCGTGGTGAGTGCTGAACTCACGTCCTCGCTCGCCTCAGGCAGTTGCCACTTCGGGGACGCTGGCTGCGGCTTCCCGGCCCCGGGCCTGAACGAGTTCCAGTTCGAGCCGATCTTCACGATCGGCAGCGTCGAGTTCAACAAGCCGATGCTGCTGTCGATCATCGTCGCGATGCTGGTGGTCGTCTTCTTCTGGGCCGCCTTCGCCAAGCCGCGTCTGGTTCCGGGGAAGCTGCAGCTGGTCGGTGAGATCGGCTACGACTTCGTCAAGCGCTCCATCGTGCTGGAGACGATCGGCAAGAAGGGCGAGAAGTACGTCCCGATGCTGGTCTCGATGTTCTTCTTCGTCTGGCTGATGAACATCATGTCGATCATTCCGTTCGCCCAGTTCCCGGTGACGGCCGCGATCGCGTTCCCGGCCGGCCTCGCGCTGGTCGTCTGGGTCACCTACATGGGTCTGACCTTCAAGAAGCACGGTTTCGTCGGCGGTCTGAAGAACCTCTGCTGGCCGTCGGGCATCCCCGGCTGGGTCATGTTCATCCTGGTGCCGATCGAGTTCTTCTCGAACATCTTCGTGCGCCCCTTCACGCTCGCGGTCCGAGCCTTCGCGAACATGTTCGCCGGCCACCTGCTGATCGTGATGTTCTCCATCGCCTCCTGGTACCTGCTCAGCCCGACCCTGGGCGCGCTCTACGGCACCGCCTCCTTCGTGGTGGCCGTCGGCCTGACCGCCTTCGAGCTGCTGGTCCAGTTCCTGCAGGCCTACATCTTCGTGATGCTGGCCAGCAGCTACATCGCCGGTGCCCTGGAAGAGGCGCACTGAGCCAGGGGCCACGGCCCTCCTGAACCACCCCCGGAACGCCCGGTGGCCAATCACCACCGGTTCACCACCCCTGCAAAGGACACACTGCAATGAGCATGCTCGCTGAGGTCGGCGTCTACGGTTCCGTCGCTTCCATCGGCTACGGCCTCGCCGCGATCGGCCCCGGCATCGGTGTCGGTCTCATCTTCGGCAACGGCGTCCAGGCCATGGCCCGTCAGCCCGAGGCCGCCGGCCTGATCCGTTCCAACATGTTCATCGGCTTCGCGCTGACCGAGGCGCTCGCCCTCATCGGCATCGTCATGCCGTTCGTCTTCGGCCAGGGCCCCAAGTAATCCCCGCCGTAGACCCTTCGAGGAAGGTCCAGATATGAGCATCGCGGCCCAGCTCGCGCAGGAGGAGGGGGAGATCATGAACCCCCTGCTCCCCGCGTGGCCCGAGATCATCATCGGCCTGATCTGCTTCTTCATCGTCTTCGGCATTCTCGGCAAGAAGCTCCTCCCCAGCATCGAGAAGGTGCTGACGGAGCGTCGGGACGCCATCGAGGGCGGCATGGAGCGGGCCGAGGCCGCTCAGGCCGAGGCTCAGGCCCTGCTTGAGCAGTACCGTGCCGAGCTCGCGGAGGCGCGCCACGAGGCCGCCAAGATCGTGGAGCAGGCGCGCGAGCAGGGTGCTGCCCAGCTCGCCGAGATGCGCGAGGAGGGCCTGCGTCAGCGCGAGGCCATCGTCGCGGCCGGCCACGCCCAGATCGAGGCCGACAAGAAGCAGGCGACTGCCGCCCTGCGCCAGGACGTGGGTTCGCTGGCCTCCCAGCTGGCCTCCCGCATCGTGGGTGAGTCCCTTGAGGACCACGCCCGGCAGAGCGGCGTCATCGACCGCTTCCTGGACGAGCTGGAGGCCAAGGCCACCGCTGCCCAGGGCGCGGCCAAGTGATCGGCGCCAGCCGCGAGGCCCTCGCCGCCGGCCGGGAGAACCTGGAGAGCCTGACCGACTCCACCTCGGTGGACCCGGCCAAGCTCGCCGAGGAGCTCGCCGCCGTGACGGTCCTGCTGGACCGTGAGGTGTCGCTGCGCCGCGTCCTGACCGACCCCTCGCGGTCCGGTCAGGACAAGGCCCAGCTGGTGTCGTCGCTGCTGACCGGTCAGGTCTCCGGCGAGACCCTCGACCTGGTCTCCGGCCTGGTCCGCTCCCGCTGGTCGGGTCCGCGTGACCTGGTCGACGGTGTCGAGGAGCTGGCCGCGTACGCCGAGGTCACCGCCGCCGACAAGGCCGGTGCCCTGGACGACGTCGAGGACGAGCTGTTCCGGTTCGGCCGGGTGGCGAGCGGCTCGCACGAGCTGCGCTCCGCGCTGACCGAGCCGAAGGCCGGCAACGCCGCCAAGGCGTCGCTGATCAAGAAGCTGCTCGGCGGCAAGGCCAACGCGGCCACCGTCCGGCTGGTCACCAGCCTCGTCACCAACCCGCGTGGCCGTAGCCTGGAGCAGGGCCTGGAGTCCTACTCCAAGCTCGCCGCGGCGCGGCGCGGGCGCGTGGTGGCCCTGGTCACCACCGCGGTGCCGCTGTCGGACGGCCAGAAGGAGCGCCTGTCGGGTGCTCTGGGCCGGCTCTACGGCCGCCAGGTCCACCTGAACATCGACGTCGACCCCGAGGTCGTCGGCGGCGTCCGGGTGCAGATCGGCGACGAGATCATCGACGGCACCGTGTCGAGCCGCCTCGAAGGCGCTCGCCAGTCGCTCGAAGGCTGAGCACCAGCCCATCCGACCCTCGGTCGGGACCCGGCTCCCCGGAGCCGGCAAATCGTACGGCCGGTTCGAGAGACCCGGCCGAGAGTCGAATACTTGCGGCCCTCAATGGCGGGCCGAGGATCGCAAACTAGGAGAGCAGGGAAGCCTGATGGCGGAGCTTACGATCCGTCCGGAGGAGATCCGGGACGCGCTGGCCGACTTTGTCCAGTCGTACCAGCCGGACGCGGCCTCTGTGGAAGAGGTCGGCACGGTCACTGAGGCGATGGACGGCATCGCCAAGGTCGAGGGCCTGCCCTCGGTCATGGCCAACGAGCTGCTGAAGTTCGAGGACGGCACGCTCGGCCTCGCGCTGAACCTCGACACCCGCGAGATCGGTGTCGTCGTCCTCGGTGAGTTCAGCGGCATCGAGGAGGGCCAGACGGTGCGCCGCACCGGCGAGGTCCTCTCCGTCCCGGTCGGCGACGGCTACCTCGGCCGCGTCGTGGACCCGCTGGGCAACGCGATCGACGGTCTGGGCGACATCGCCACGACCGGCCGCCGCGCCCTGGAGCTGCAGGCCCCCGGCGTCATGGTCCGCAAGTCGGTCCACGAGCCGATGCAGACCGGCATCAAGGCCATCGACGCGATGACCCCGATCGGCCGCGGCCAGCGTCAGCTGATCATCGGCGACCGCCAGACCGGCAAGACCGCGGTCGCGATCGACACGATCATCAACCAGCGCGACAACTGGCGCTCGGGCGACCCGAAGAAGCAGGTCCGCTGCATCTACGTCGCCGTGGGCCAGAAGGGCTCCACCATCGCGTCCGTCCGCGGCGCCCTGGAGGAGGCCGGCGCGCTGGAGTACACCACCATCGTGGCCGCTCCCGCCTCCGACCCGGCCGGCTTCAAGTACCTCGCCCCGTACACCGGCTCCGCCATCGGCCAGGAGTGGATGTACGACGGCAAGCACGTCCTGATCATCTTCGACGACCTGTCGAAGCAGGCCGAGGCCTACCGTTCCGTCTCCCTGCTGCTGCGCCGCCCGCCGGGCCGCGAGGCGTACCCGGGTGACGTCTTCTACCTGCACTCCCGCCTGCTGGAGCGCTGCGCCAAGCTCTCCGACGAGCTGGGCGCCGGCTCGATGACCGGTCTGCCGATCATCGAGACCAAGGCCAACGACGTCTCGGCGTACATCCCGACCAACGTCATCTCCATCACCGACGGCCAGTGCTTCCTGGAGTCCGACCTGTTCAACGCCGGCATCCGCCCGGCCGTGAACGTCGGTATCTCGGTCTCCCGCGTCGGTGGCTCCGCCCAGATCAAGGCCATGAAGTCGGTCGCCGGCCGCCTGCGCCTGGACCTGGCCCAGTACCGCGAGCTGGAGGCGTTCGCCGCCTTCGGTTCCGACCTGGACTCGGCCTCCAAGGCCCAGCTGGAGCGCGGTGCGCGCATGGTCGAGCTGCTGAAGCAGGGCCAGTACCAGCCGTTCCCGGTCGAGGAGCAGGTCGTCTCCATCTGGGCCGGCACCACCGGCAAGCTGGACGACGTCCCGGTCGCCGACATCCGCCGCTTCGAGCGCGAGTTCCTGGAGAACCTGCGCCTGCAGCACAAGGACCTGCTCGCGGGCATCGTCGAGACCGGCAAGCTGGAGGACGGCACCATCGACGCGCTGACCGGCGCGATCGCCGCCTTCAAGCAGGGCTTCACCACCGCCGACGGCAAGCTGCTCGGCGAGCAGGCCTGAGTCCGGTAGCGAGGGAAAGGACGTAACGACCCATGGGAGCACAGCTTCGGGTCTACAAGCGCCGGATCCGCACTGTCACCGCGACGAAGAAGATCACCAAGGCGATGGAGATGATCTCCGCGTCGCGCATCGTCAAGGCGCAGCGCGCGGTGGCCGCCTCCACTCCGTACGCCGACGAGCTCACCCGGGCGGTGACGGCGGTGGCCACCCGGTCCAACGCCAAGCACCCGCTCACCACCGAGAACCCCAACGCCTCGCGCGCCGCCGTCCTGCTGATCACGGCGGACCGCGGCCTGGCGGGCGGCTACTCGACCAACGCCATCAAGGCCGCGCAGTCGCTCGCCGAGCGCCTGCGCGGTGAGGGCAAGGACGTGGCGACCTACATCGTCGGCCGCAAGGGTGTCTCGTACTACACGTTCCGCGACCTGACGATCGCGGACTCGTGGACGGGCTTCTCGGACAAGCCGACCTACGGTGACGCCAAGGCCGTGGCCGCGGACCTGATCGAGGCCTTCACGGCCGAGACGGGCGGCGTGGACGAGCTCCACCTGGTCTCGACCGAGTTCGTGTCCATGCTGACGCAGAACGCGGTGGAGGCGCGGCTGCTGCCGCTGAAGCTGGACGAGGTCCAGCTCAGCGACCAGAGCCCGGCCAAGGCGGAGATCTTCCCGCTGTACGACTTCGAGCCGTCGGCGGAGGGCGTCCTGGACGCGCTGCTGCCGCGGTACGTCGAGAGCCGGATCTACAACGCGCTGCTGCAGTCGGCCGCTTCGGAGCACGCCGCCCGTCGGCGTGCGATGAAGAGCGCGACGGACAACGCCGGCGAGATCATCAAGTCGCTCACGCGGCTTGCCAACTCGGCCCGTCAGGCCGAGATCACCCAGGAAATCAGCGAGATCGTCGGTGGCGCCAACGCGCTCGCTGACGCGAGCCGCGGGAGCGAATGAGTATGACCACCACTGTTGAGCCGACCACGGCGACGGGCCGCGTCGCGCGGGTCATCGGCCCGGTCGTCGACGTGGAGTTCCCCGTCGACGCGATTCCGGACATGTTCAACGCCCTGCACGTCGAGGTGGACAACCCCGACGGCACGGGCAAGAAGACCCTCACCCTCGAGGTCGCCCAGCACCTCGGCGACGGCCTGGTCCGCGGCATCTCGATGCAGCCGACCGACGGCCTGATCCGTGGCGCGCAGGTCTCCGACACGGGTGCCGCCATCTCCGTGCCGGTCGGCCAGATCACCAAGGGCAAGGTGTTCAACGCCCTCGGTGAGGTGCTGAACGTCGACAAGGACGCGTTCGACGCCGAGGTCCAGGTCCGCTGGCCGATCCACCGCAAGGCGCCGAACTTCTCGGAGCTCGAGTCCAAGACCGAGATGTTCGAGACCGGCATCAAGGTCATCGACCTGCTCACCCCGTACGTCCAGGGTGGCAAGATCGGTCTGTTCGGTGGCGCCGGTGTCGGCAAGACCGTTCTGATCCAGGAGATGATCTACCGCGTCGCCGAGAACTTCGGTGGTGTGTCGGTGTTCGCCGGCGTCGGCGAGCGCACCCGTGAGGGCAACGACCTCATCCACGAGATGGTCGACTCGGGCGTTCTGGACAAGACCGCGCTGGTCTTCGGCCAGATGGACGAGCCGCCGGGCACCCGTCTGCGCGTCGCGCTGTCCGCGCTGACCATGGCGGAGTACTTCCGTGACGTCGAGAAGCAGGACGTGCTCCTCTTCATCGACAACATCTTCCGGTTCACCCAGGCCGGTTCCGAGGTGTCGACCCTGCTCGGCCGTATGCCCTCCGCGGTGGGTTACCAGCCGAACCTGGCCGACGAGATGGGCCTCCTGCAGGAGCGCATCACCTCGACCCGCGGTCACTCGATCACCTCGATGCAGGCGATCTACGTCCCCGCGGACGACCTGACCGACCCGGCCCCGGCCACCACCTTCGCCCACCTGGACGCGACGACCGTTCTGTCGCGTCCGATCTCGGAGAAGGGCATCTACCCGGCCGTGGACCCGCTGGACTCCACGTCCCGCATCCTGGACCCGCGGTACATCGCGCAGACCCACTACGACACGGCCGTCCGTATCAAGGGGATCCTGCAGAAGTACAAGGACCTCCAGGACATCATCGCGATCCTCGGTATCGACGAGCTGAGCGAGGACGACAAGATCACCGTCCACCGCGCCCGCCGTATCGAGCGCTTCCTGTCGCAGAACACCTACGTGGCGAAGCAGTTCACCGGTGTCGAGGGTTCGACCGTGCCGCTGTCGGAGACCATCGAGGCCTTCAACGCGATCGCGGACGGCAAGTACGACGCCGTTCCGGAGCAGGCCTTCTTCATGTGCGGTGGCATCGACGACCTGGAGCGCAACGCCGCCGAGCTGGCCAAGAAGTAATCGCGGCCGGTAGCAGCTGAGTGACCGTGAGGGGTGGCCCCCGAGCCTGGGGACCACCCCTCACGTCGCATCGGCTGTGATTCCGGTCAAATCCGTGCCGCTGGTTTCATCCCGGGGGCGCGGGCCCGTTATTCTTACCGAAACTCCCGAGTAATCGGGCGTTGCATGAGCCTAGGAGCCCACGTTGGCTGAGCTGCACGTCGAGCTGGTCGCAGCCGACCGCAAGGTGTGGTCCGGTGCGGCCACCATCGTCGTCGCCCGTACGGCCTCCGGCGACACCGGCATCATGCCGGGTCACACCCCGGTGCTGAGCGTGCTGGAGACCGGTCCGGTCACCATCCGCACGGTGGACGGCGGCACCGTGATCGCGGCCGTGCACGGCGGCTTCATCTCCTTCGCCGACAACAAGCTGTCTCTGCTCGCGGAGATCGCCGAGCTGGCGGACGAGATCGACGTCGCCCGTGCGGAGCGCGCGCTGGAGAAGGCGAAGTCCGAGGTCGACGCCCACGCGGAGCGGCGCGCCGAGGTGCGCCTGTTCGCGGCGCGCGGCCTCAAGGCCCACGCCTGAGCACGCCGGACCCCGCAGCGGCGGGGTCGACCGACGGTCCCGGGGACGCGCGAGCGTGACCCCGGGACTGTCGTATCAGTTGGTAGGTCATCGCGGTCGCTTGATACGACCGTAACGGGGAACGCAGGTAGCGAGGAGGTCGGTGAGCATGGTCCTCGCCCTTGTGGTGTGCGCGACGGTCGTGGCACTGGGAGTGATCGGCCTGGTGGCCTTCGCCGTACGCCGGCGGGTCATCCAGCGCGTCGGCGGTACGTTCGACTGCAGCTACCGGCTCAAAATGCCCGCCGACGCCTCGACGCAGCCCGACCTCGACGAGAACGGCAAACCCACCTCGGCCCCGGTCCCCCAGACCGATGGCAAGGGGTGGGTTTTTGGTATCGGCCGGTACAGCGGTGACTCCATCGAGTGGTTCCGGGTCTTCTCGTACGCGCCGCGCCCGCGCCGGGTGCTGCCGCGCCGGGAGATCGAGGTCCTCGGCCGGCGCTACCCCGAGGGCCAGGAGGAGCTCGCCCTGCTCTCCGGCTCGGTGGTGCTGCGCTGCCTGCACAACGGCGCCCCGCTGGAGCTGGCGATGAGCGAGGACGCGCTGACCGGCTTCCTGGCCTGGCTGGAGGCCGCCCCGCCCGGGCAGAGGGTGAACGTCGCGTAGCGGCGGGACCCTCGGGGTTGGGGGTGCCCCCGGCCGGAGGCTGGGGAGCCACGGAGGAGTGACCGGGCACTCACCCCGGGAGAGGCCCTGCGAGGTTAACGTCGCCTAACCGGATCGTTAGGCTGGGCGCATGGTCAATCTGACGCGCATCTACACCCGTACCGGCGACGACGGCACCACCGCGCTCGGCGACATGAGCCGGACCACCAAGACCGACCCCCGGCTGGTCGCCTACGCGGACACCAACGAGGCGAACGCGGCCATCGGCGTGGCCATCGCGGCCGGGGCGCTGCCCGAGGACGTCACCGCGGTGCTCACCCGGGTGCAGAACGACCTCTTCGACGTCGGCGCCGACCTGGCGACCCCGGTGGTGGAGGACCCGAAGTACCCGCCGCTGCGGGTGCTCCAGTCGTACATCGACCGGCTGGAGACGGACTGCGACCACTACCTGGAGTCGCTGGAGAAGCTGCGCAGCTTCATCCTGCCCGGCGGCACCGCCGGCGCCGCGTACCTGCACCTGGCCTGCACGGTGGTGCGCCGGGCCGAGCGGGCCACCTGGGCGGCCATCGAGGTGCACGGGGACACCGTGAACCCGCTGACCGCCAAGTACCTGAACCGGCTCTCCGACCTGCTGTTCATCCTGGCCCGCACGGCCAACAAGGAGCAGGGCGACGTGCTCTGGGTGCCCGGGGAGAACCGCTAGCGGTCACCGCGCGGGGAGCTTCTCCTCGTCGTCGGCCGGGCGCCCGTCGGCCGGGTGGGCGTCGACCGGCCGGCCGTCCACGACGGTCACCCCGGCCGGCGCCTCCTTGGGCCAGATCGAGTAGCAGGCCGCCACGATGACGTTGATCCCGGCGGCCAGGCCCAGCCGCCAGTACCACTCGGTGAACGCCTCGGTGCCGGTGGCGTCGGTGAACAGCTTCAGCACGGTGATCAGCGAGAGCGTGATCGCCGCGGAGATCACCGTGCGGCGGCATATCAGCCACTCGTAGCGCGTCCGCTCCGGGCCGTACTTCGGGGCCGGCAGGGGCTTCGGGCCGCCGGCGAAGCGGTGCAGGAAGCGGGCGTCGGCCCAGCGGACCACGGAGGGGCCGTAGCCGATCGAGAAGCCGAGGTAGCTCGCGGCGACGGCGTGCGTCCAGCTCGCGGAGGCGCCGCCGCGCAGGTCGAGGAAGGTGAGCAGGAACAGCACCAGGTCGGTGACGGGCAGGCCGATCAGCAGCACGGTGCTGGTCCGCCGCCACCGCAGCAGGTAGCGGGCGGCCAGCCCCAGCCCGAGGATCACCCAGAAGGCGACCTCGGCCGCGAGGATGAGTGTGACGATCATGGTTGGGCTCCCGGGGGCTCTGGCGATCCTGCCCACGATCATTCCGGCGACGCGGCCGCCCGTCGTCGTCTGTCGGATCGAATCCCGACTGCATCTTTCGATGTACCGGGATCCTCCTCCGCTCCGGTGCCGCGGGCCCACCCGGGGATGATGAGATGGGCGGGTGCTCAAAGCGAACAGCCTCGCCCCGCGGCAGGAGGACCGCGTCATCGCCCTCGCCGGCCTGCTCGGCGGCCTGCTGATGATCGCCTTCCGGGTGTACGACAACGCCTCCGCCGTCCCGCGCTGGCTGGTGGTGCTGCCGCTGGTCGGCTTCTCGGTGCTGGAGCTGTTCCGCCGCACCCGGCCGATCCTCACGGTGTCGGTCGGCGGCGCGCTCTTCGTGGCCAACATCTTCTGCGGGGCGCTGATCCCCAGCATCCTGATGTACACCGACCTGCTCTACGCGGCGGTGGTGCACGGCACCCGGCGGATGTCGCGGATCCTGCACGCGACCGGGATCGCCTCGGTGGTGATCCTCTCCGGGCTGACCTTCGTCTACGGCGAGGTGGGCGCGGCGCTGTCCGTGGTGGCGATCGCCGGGACGATCTTCCTCTTCCCGGTGTGGACCGGCGACGTGGTCCGCCACCACCGGGAGCGCGCCGAGGACGAGCGGCTGCGGGCCGAGCAGACCGCGCTGCTCTCCGAGATGGACCGCCGCGAGGCGGTGGTCGCCGAACGGGCGCGGATGGCCCGCGAGCTGCACGATGTGGTGGCCAATCACCTGTCGGCCATCGCGATCCACGCCACCGGCGCCCAGTCGCTGTCCCGCCGTCAGCGGCGGCCGGAGGACGACCCGCTGGTCCAGGCGCTCGGGGTGATCCGCGAGAACAGCGTCCAGGGTTTGGCCGAAATGCGTCGCATGATCGGACTGCTGCGCGACAGCGGCGGGGGAGAGGTCGACGAGTCCTACGCGGCGCCCGACCTGGACGCGGTGGACGCCCTGCTGGCCAAGGCGGGGGCGGCCGGCCGGGACGTCGGCCTGGACTTCGAGCTGGCCGAGGAGGGCGAGCGCGGGGACCTGCCGGTGCCGGTGGAGCTGGCGGCGTACCGGATCGTCCAGGAGTCGCTGACCAACGCGCTCAAGCACGCCGGTCCGGGGCGGGTCCTGGTCCGGCTGGAGTACCGTCCGGAGGAGCTGCTGATCACCGTCGACAGCCCGTACCGGGCGGAGGCGGGCCGTTCGTTGCCGGGCGCGCGGGCGGGCCTGGTCGGCATGGGGGAGCGGGCCGGACTGCTCGGCGGCGGCTTCGAGGCCGGGCCTCGGGGGGACCTGTGGAGCGTGCGCGCGGTGCTGCCGCGCGCCCTGGTGACCAAGGAAGACGAGGGCGGGGCATGACGATCCGGGTGCTGGTGGCCGAGGACCAGGCGGCGGTCCGGGCGGCGCTGGTGATGATCCTGCGGGCCGAGGAGGACCTGGAGGTGGTCGGGCAGGCCGCCGACGGGGAGGAGGCGGTGCGCCTGGCGCTGGAGCTGAAGCCCGACGTGGTCCTGATGGACGTCCAGATGCCCCGGCTCGACGGTGTCGAGGCCACCCGGGCGGTGGTGGCCGCGGGCGCCGCCCAGGTGCTCGTCCTGACCACCTTCGACCTCGACGAGTACGTCTACGGCGCGCTGCGGGCCGGCGCGGCGGGCTTCCTGCTCAAGGACCTGGAGGCGGACACCCTGATCGAGGGCATCCGCACGGTGGCGCGCGGGGACGGCATGCTGGCGCCCTCGGTCACCCGCCGGCTGATCGGCGCCTTCGCCCGTCCGGACCGGCTGGCGGGCCCCGACGCCAGGGCCGCCGTGGCCGGGCTCACCCCGCGCGAGCGGGAGGTGCTGGCCTGCATCGGCGCGGGGATGTCCAACGGCGAGATCGCCGGCCGGCTGGCGATGGCCGAGGCGACCACCAAGACCCACGTCAGCCGGATCCTGGCCAAGCTGGAGCTGCGCAGCCGGGTGCAGGCGGCGATCCTGGCGCAGGACCTCGGGCTGCAGGTCTGAGCGCCCCGGCCGGCCCGCGGGTGGTGCGTGCCCGGCGCAGATCACACTCTCGGATGGCACCAAAGTGCCCGTACGGGCACTAAAGTCCGGCCTGAGCAACGCGGCTCCCGGCGGTGACCCCTGCCCTGAGCCGCCTTCAGGCCCCGCCTAAGGGCGGCGACGGCACCGGGAGACCCGCCATGAGCAACGTGTCCAGCAACCAGCAGATCGCCGTGATCGGCGCCGGGCTGATGGGCGCCGGCATCGCCCAGGTCTCCGCCCAGGCCGGTCACCCGGTGGTGCTGCGCGACGTCACGGAGGAGGCCCTCCAGCGCGGTCTGGCGGGCATCCGGGCCTCGTACGACAAGTTCGTCGCCAAGGGCCGGCTGAGCGCCGAGGACGCCGAGGCGGCGCTCGGCCGGATCACCACCACCACCGACCTGGGCGCGGTCGCCGAGGCCGACATCGTGGTCGAGGCGGTCTTCGAGCAGCTGGAGGTCAAGGAGGGCGTCTTCCGCGAGCTCGACAAGATCGCGAAGGACGGCGCCGTCCTGGCCTCCAACACCTCCGCCATCCCGATCACCCGGATCGCGGCCGCCACCGGGCGCCCCGAGTCGGTCGTCGGCGTCCACTTCTTCTCGCCGGTGCCGATGATGAAGCTGGTCGAGCTGGTCCGCGGCTACAAGACCAGCGACGAGACCCTGGCCACCGTCCGCGCCTACGCCGAGGGCGTCGGCAAGGAGGTCGTGGTGGTCAACCGCGACGTGGCCGGCTTCGTCACCACCCGCCTGATCACCGCGCTGGTCGTCGAGGCCGCGAAGCTGTACGAGTCGGGCGTGGCCAGCGCCGAGGACATCGACACCGCCTGCCGCCTCGGTTTCGGCCACGCGATGGGCCCGCTGCAGACCGCCGACCTGACCGGCGTGGACATCCTGCTGCACGCCGCGCGGAACATCTACAACGAGACCCAGGACGAGAAGTTCGCCGCGCCGGAGATCATGGCGCGCATGGTCACCGCCGGCGACCTGGGCCGCAAGAGCGGCCGCGGCTTCTACGGCTACCAGGGCTGAACACAGCCCGCGCCCGCCGTCCGGGCCGTGCGGTCGGAGCATCGTACGGGCCGGACGGGCGGCGCGGGTGAGTTTCCTCACGCCGGGTGCCGCAGACGGGTGATTTGGGCGGTAATCGAGCGTAGGTCTGGGGAGTTACTGCGTATATTCCCTCGGACGAGTGAAGTTGCTTCAGATCTGGCCGAAACCAGCAACCTACGGACCTGGTCGGCCGTCAGATGAGGGGGAGCCCGGCTTTCGGCCGGGAGCCCGGGCGCGGGGCGATGCCCGCCCGGATGGCACATCTTCTGAAACCGGATCCCGAACCAGGCCTGCCAGACGGAGGAGGAGAGCATGCGCATCACCGGCGACCAGAGGGCGCTGGCCATCGAGGGCCGCCTCGACGTGCGCACCGCCGCCGACGCCAGGGCGCGGCTGCACCAGGCCGTCGACGGCGGGCTGGACGACCTCGTGCTCGACCTCTCCCGGCTGGAGTCCTGGGACGCCACCGGCCTCGGCGTGATCATGGGCACCCACCGGCGGGCCGGCCGGCTCGGCCGCCGCCTGGTGCTGCGCTCCGTGCCCGCCCAGCTCCAGCGCCTGCTGGTGGCCACCCGGCTGCACCGCATCCTCGCGGTCGAGGGCGCCGTCCCCGAGCCGCTCGGCGCGACCCTGCCGGCCCTCGGCCCGGCGGTCTGACACCCTCCGCGCCACCCGGCCCGGCACCCGCCGCCCGGCCCTCCCGCCCGGGGGCCCTCCCTCCCCGACGCCCTGCCGCCTCCCGCGGGCCACCGCCCGCCCCGAGGACCGTTTCCGCAGGCCGGAGGCCCGGTCGTACCCGATGTACCACTCCGGGACGGGACCGCGCTGTGCGGCCGGCGGCGGATGTGCAAGAGTCTGCCGTCAGAAAGACGGCCGGCCGGGGGTTGCCCGTGCGGTCGGACTGGGGTTCAGGGGCGGAGCAGAACGTGGGACAGCCATCCGGTGAGTTCCGGCAGGAAGGCGTGCGCGCCCGCAGCGGGGAGCTGGTCTCGGGCGGCCTCCTGGTGACCGTGGGCACCCCGGACGGCTCCGAGGTGCGCCCCTGCCCGGAGGAGTGGCGGCCCGCGCCGCGCCGCTCCGGACGGGGCGAGAAGGCCCGCGGTCCGGCCGGCGGCGCCGGCCGCTCGGTCGGACCGCTCGCACTGGGCGCGGGCGCGGCCGACCTCCCGCTGCTCGACCGCGAGGCGGACGTGGCCCAGTTGCTCGGTCTGCTCTCCGAGGGCCGATCGGTCCGGCTGGTCGGACAGGCCGGCTCCGGCCGCAGCTCGCTGCTGTCCGCGGTCGCCGAGGCCGCCGGGGACCTCGCGCCGGACGGCGTCGTCCAGCTCTGCGGCCACCACCGGACCGCCGCCGACCTGCTCCAGGACCTCTTCGCCGCCACCCACCACGCCCCCGACTACCGCCCGGAGCCCGGCCGGCTCGACCAGTACCTGGCCGGGATCGGCGCCGTGGTGGTCATCGACGAGGCCGAGCCGGCCGGGGCCGAGCTGGAGCAGCTGCTCGCCGCCGCCCCCGGCTGCGCCTTCCTGATATCGGTCGCCCCCGACAGCCCGGCCCTGCCGGCCGGCTCCCGGCTCCAGGACCACCTGGTCGCCGGGCTCTCCCGGCCCGCCTGTCTCGCGCTCACCGCCCGGCTGGCCGGCCGTCCGCTGGACGAGGCCGAACGGGCCTGGGCGGTCGACCTCTGGTTCGAGTCCGAGGGGCTGCCGCTGCGCTTCGTGCAGGCGGCCGCGCTGCTGCGCCAGCGGGACGTCGCGGTGGACGCGCTGGTCGCCGCCGAGGAGGACCGCTTCGACGTCTTCGGCGCCGTGGTGGGGCCCGTCCAGCACCCGGACCCGGCGGTGCGCGAGAGCCGGCTGCGCAAGGACGTCCCGCTGCCCTCGGTCGCCGAGAGCGCCGCCCCCGCGGTCCGGCTCGCGGAGGGCCTCAGCGAGCCCGCGCAGGCCGTGCTGCGGCTCGCGGTGGCGCTCGGCGGCGAATGTCCGACGGCCCCGCACCTGCCCGCGCTGATCGACGTCGGCCAGGGCGAGAGCGCCCTGCACGAACTCGCCGACTGCGGGCTGGCGGTGTCCATCGGCGGCCACCACCGGCTGACCGCCGGCGCCCTGGAACTGCTCGCCCCGCACTGGCCGGCCGAGGGCAGCACCGACGGCGCCGCCCAGCACTTCGCCTGGTGGGTCGGCCACGCCTCGGTCTCCACCCGGCAGATCGCCGCCGAGGCCGAGGTGGTGATCGGCGTGCTGCTCGCGGACCGGGCCGCCGGTCGGCACCGGGAGGTGCTGCGGCTGGCCCGCGCCGCCGCCCCCGCGCTGGCCCTGGCGCTGCGCTGGGGCGCCTGGGAACGGGCCCTGCAGCTCGGCCTGGAGGCCGCCCGCAGGGTCTCCTCCGCCTCGGACGAGGCCTGGTTCCACCACGAGCTGGGCGTGTACGCGGTCTGCGTCCAGGCCCCGGCCCGCGCGATGACCGAGCTGGAGGCGGCGCTCGCCCTGCGCGGCGCGATCGGCGAGCCCCGCGGGGCGGCGTCCGCCCGCCGGATGCTGGACCTGCTGCGCGCCGAGGGCCGGCAGCTGCCCGCCGCGCCGGCCGACCCGGCGGTCCGGCGGCCGGTGATCCGGGCGATCGCCGCCCAGGTGCCGTGGCGCTTCAAGAACCATCAGAAGAGCAGGGCGTCGGCCAGGCGCGCGGTGGTCGCCGCCTCGGCGGCCGTGTTCGCGATCGGTGTGCTCGGGACGTCGGTCGCGCTGAGCGTCTCCGGATCGGAGGGGGAGCGGGGCGGCACCGACCACGGGGTCATGGACGACGTGCTGCCGCCCGGCGGCATGCCGTCGGTCCGCCCGAGCGGCGGCGCCACCTCGACGGCGCCGGACGCCACGGGGACGCAGACCCCGGAGTCCCCGGCGGCCACCGAGGCCACCCCGGAACCGTCGGCGAGCAGCACCGGGCCGTCGCCCTCGGCGTCCGGCAAGCGCCCGAGCAGGTCGCCGTCCGCCTCGCCCGGGACGACGCAGCCGCCGGGCCCGGGCCAGCCGCAGCCGCCCGTACCGCAGCCGACGGTGCCCCAGCCGACGGTGCCCCAGCCGGTACCGACCACACCGACCCCGACGCCCGCCCCGACCACGGCGAGCCCCACCCCGACGCCGACCGGCCCGTCGCCGACCGGGACCTGACGGTCCGCGGGGGCGACGGGCCAAAGGGCCCGCCGGGCCCGGCACGGGTGCCGGGCGGGGGCGGTCAGAACAGCTTCAGCTTGTCGTCGTCGATGCCGCGCAGCCCGTCGTAGTCCAGCACGACGCAGCCGATGCCCCGGTCGGTGGCCAGCACCCGGGCCTGGGGCTTGATCTCCTGCGCGGCGAAGACGCCCTTCACCGGGGCCAGCAGCGGGTCGCGGTTGAGCAGCTCCAGGTAGCGGGTGAGCTGCTCGACGCCGTCGATCTCGCCACGGCGCTTGATCTCCACGGCGACGGTGGCCCCGTCGGCGTCACGGCAGAGGATGTCGACCGGGCCGATCGCGGTCGGGTACTCGCGGCGGATCAGCGACCAGCCGGCACCGAGCACCTCCATCCGGTCCGCGAGCAGCTCCTGGAGGTGTGCCTCGACGCCGTCCTTGATCAGGCCGGGGTCCACCCCGAGCTCGTGGGAGGAGTCGTGCAGCACCTCCTCCAGCGTGATGATGAGCTTCTCGCCGGCCTTGTTCTCCACCGTCCAGACGCCCTCGGCCTCGCGCAGGGCGCACGGCGGTGACATCCAGTTGAGCGGCTTGTAGGCGCGGTCGTCGGCGTGGATGCTGACGCTGCCGTCGGCCTTGACCAGGATGAGCCTGGTGGCGGAGGGCAGATGGGCGGAGAGCCGACCGGCATAGTCGACTGAGCAGCGGGCAATTACGAGACGCACGGTCGACCACGCTAGCCCACCGGGGCCAGTTGATGCGATTCCGCGACAGGCGGGTGAAGAAACCGCGAACGCCGCGACCATGGAGATCCGGCGTTCCCCGCGCCGTCGCGCACGCCCTCTGGCGTCCCCACCCGCGGGTCGCTACCGTGTGTGACGGCATGCGTGCGGGGGCGCTGTCAACGGGGACGGAGAACTTCAGATGAACGGTCCGACAGGATCTGGCCAATCTGGTGCACGGGGGCGGTTTTCCGGAGCAATCCCCAGGAATCCCCGGTCCTGCTCACCGATGGCTGCCACGCTGTTGTGAGCGGTTGCCGCCACCGGGCGGCGCCGCCCCCGCGCGGTGCCGGAAACGACCGTCCCACGGCGTTCCGGACAGCACGCGCGATCACCCTCCCGAGGCTCCACCCACCCAGGCACGTCCCGTACGTCAGGCACCACCCGGCACTTCACGCACACGCTCAGCACCCGCAAGCACACGCTCAGCACTCTCAAGCACTCCACGCACCCTCAGCACGGATCACGCACGACCACCCGCGCGCCCGCCCGGGTGGCCCCTGAGAGGAGAACCCATGTCGCTCGACGTCTCACCGGCCCTGCTGGAGAAGGCCGAGCGGGGCGAGGTCGACGAGCGGGAGTTCGTCGACTGCGTCCGCGTCTCGCTGCCGTACGCCTGGGAGCTGATCAGTTCGCTGGTCGCCCAGGCGAAGGTCGACGGCACCGACTTCGCCGACAACCACGTACCGCCGCCCAGCGAGCAGGCCCGCGGCCAGCTGCTGCGCGCCCTCGCCAGCGACGCCATCCGCGGTGCCCTGCAGCGGCACTTCGGCGTCCGGCTGGCCTTCCAGAACTGCCACCGGGTGGCGGTGTTCCTGCCGTCGGGCGCCAACGAGGCGCGCTTCGACCGGTTCACCTCCGTGCGGGAGCAGCTGCTCAACCAGTCCGAGGAACTCCGCGACTGCTGAGTGCCCACCGGGCCGCCCCCGTCCCCCGGTTCCCCGGGGCAGGGGCGGCCCGGGCGTCCGTCCCTGCCCGGTCGGCTCCGTCCGGTCCGCCTCAGCCCAGCTGGGGCAGCACCTCGGAGCCGAGCCGGGCGATGTTGTGCAGCGTGGCCTCGCGGTCGCCGCTGCCCTCGGCGAGCAGCGCGAAGCGCCGGATCCCGGTGCGCTCGGCGGTGGCCAGCAGCCGGTCGGCGCACTGCTTCGGGGTGCCCACCGCGTGCAGGTCGCAGAGGAGTTCGGTGTACTGGCGCGGGTCGCGCATCTTGCGCTCCCGGCCGTCCACCGTGCGGTGCGCGCCGAGCCCGTACTCGAACCAGCCGGGCATCGCGCGCAACAGGGTGGCCCGGGCCGCGGAGGTACGGTCGTCGACCTGGGCCACGCCGGCGGCCACGTGCTGCAGGGAGACCCGCCGCAGCTGCTCCTCGCCGCGCCCGGCGGCCAGCCAGGCGGTGCGGTAGAGCTCCAGCATGTGGAGCTTGTCGTCGTCGCCGGAGTGCATGCCGAGCAGCATCGGCAGCCCGCGCTCGGCGGCCAGCCGGACCCCGTTGGGGGAGGTGCAGGCGACCACGACCGGTGGACCGGACTCCGCCCGGCCGGCGGTGGCCGCCTCCCCGGCGCCGAGGTCCTCCTCGTTGGTGCGCTGGCGCGGGAAGCGCAGCACCGGCGGGCGGCCGGCGGCCTGCTCGCCGAGGCCGAGCCAGGCACCGAGCTCCGGCCGGCGCACCGGCTCGCCCGCCCGGGGCACCACCGCCACCTCGGGGAAGCTGAACTGCGGGCCGTCGGCGCCGACCCGGGTGTCGCGCAGCCAGCGCATCAGCAGGTCCAGCCGCTCGGGGAAGCCCTTCTCGAAGGCCTCCACGCCGCTGCCGAAGACGTCCAGGTCGATCCACGGGCCGCCGCGGCCGACCCCGAGGGTGAACCGGCCGCCCGAGGTCAGGTGCAGCAGCGCGGCCTGCTCGCCGAGCGTCACCGGGTGCGCGGTGGACAGCACGCTGACCGCGGTGCCCACGCCGATCCGCCGGGTGCGGCCGAGCAGCAGCCCGGCGAGCGTCGCGGCGTTCGGGCAGACCCCGTACGGGACGAAGTGGTGCTCCGCCAGCCAGACCGAGTCCAGCCCGGCGCGTTCGGCCTCGACGGCGGCGCGGACGGTGCGGTCGAGCACCTCCCCGTGGCTCTGGCCGGGGAACTGGGCGGAGAGCAGGAAGGCGCCGACCCGGACCGGCGCGGTGCCGGAGGGCCGGTCGGCGGGGCGCTTCGGTACGGGCAGCGGCGTGCCGGGCGCGGCCACCGGATCGGTGGGCGGCATCGCCGGGCCGGGGGCGGGCGGGCGGACCCCGACGGGCCGGCGGGCCTGCTCTCGGGCGCTGGTCTTGGTCATCCTCGGTCCTCCTGGGGTGCGCGCAGGGTCTGCGAGCCCCGCCTGTCCCCTCGTGAGTAACCCATGTCATGTGCCAATGGCACGCTGAACCACGAATTTCCCAGGAGAACGGGTGTTTCTCACCGGAAACACCCGAGTACCCGGCGATGCCGTGATAGGGGCGCCGATGCCCGGATTGTGGCCCGGGGGAGGGCGCCGCGGCCGTAGTCTGGAACGGTCCCGAGCCCGCCGCAGAGAGGTAGTCCGCCGTGCCCCGCCGCAATCGGATCAAGAGCGCCGCCGACCGCGAGGAGTCCGGCCCCGCGGCTCCGCTCGGAGGCTCGCTGCGCCGCACCGAGAGCTACGGGGGCGACGACTGGGTGGTGCAGACGGTGGCCGGCACCTCGGGCCGCTCCTACCGCTGCCCGGGCTGCGACCAGGAGATCCCGCCGGGCGTCGGCCACGTGGTGGCCTGGCCGCTGCACGGCGCCGGGGTGGACGACCGCCGGCACTGGCACCGCGCCTGCTGGGGAGCGCGCGAGCGCCGCGCCTCCAACCTCCAGCGGGGGCGCGGCGCTCCGCGGTACTAGTGTCCTGAGTTTGAGCCGGGGCACGCCCCCCGGCGGGCCGTCAGGCGTCGCGCTTCTTCAGCACCAGCGCGCCGCCCACCAGGGCGGCCAGGGTCCAGGTCAGGCAGATCAGGAAGCCGGACCACGGCCCGTACGGCTGGTCCTGCTGCTCGTACACCAGCAGCATCCGGGAGCCCGCGTAGTCGGGGAAGTAGTGCGCCAGCGTCTTGACCTTCGGCACCGCCGAGAGGATCGGGGAGAGCAGGAAGAAGAACGGCACCAGCACGCCCAGCGCCAGCGTCTGGTTGTGCAGCATCGCGGTGACGCCGGCCGAGAACAGGCAGAGCATCGTCAGGTACAGCGCCGCCCCGAGGACCGCGCGCAGCACGTGCGGCTCGCCGAGGTCGGTGGAGTGCGAGCCGAGCAGCGCCTGTCCGATGAAGAAGGTCACGAAGGCGGTCACCAGCGACACCGCCAGGGCCAGCGCCCCGAGCACGACGACCTTGCCGGTCAGCAGGGTGCCGCGCTGCGGGACGGCCGCCAGCGAGACCCGGATCATGCCGGTGCTGTACTCGTTGCCCACGGCCAGCACGCCGAAGACGATGATGGCGAGCTCGCCGAGAATGATGCCGGCGAAGGCGGTGCCGGTGGCGTCGAAGGGGGTGCGGTCGCCCCGGGTGAACTCCTCGTAGTTGTTGTGGGTGAGCAGCGACAGCAGCGCGCCGAGACCCACGGTGACCACGAAGGTCAGCGCGAGCGTCCAGATGGTCGAGCGGACGCTGCGGATCTTGGTCCACTCGGAGCGCAGGATGGCGGGGAACATCTCACTTCTCCTTCCGTCGGTCCCGGCGCGCCGCCCCGGCGGCCTGCCAGTCGGCGCCCCAGGCGCCGGGCGCCCCGGCCGCGTCGTGCCCGGGGCCGTCCTCCCCGGCGTGGTACTCCACCGAGTCGGCCGTCATCTGCATGAACGCCTCCTCCAGCGAGGCCTGCTGCGGGCTCAGCTCGTGCAGCACCACGCCGTTGACGGCGGCCAGCTCGCCGAGCTTGGCGAGGTCGCCGTCGACCACCTCGTACGAGCCGTCGGGGCCGGGTTCGTGACGCACCCCGGCGGCGGCCAGCGCGTCCAGCAGCCGCTCGGGCTGCGGGCTGCGCAGCCGTACGGCGGAGCGGGAGTTGCGGCGGATGAACTCGGACATCGGGAGGTCGGCGAGCAGCCGGCCCTTGCCGATCACCACCAGGTGGTCGGCGGTGAGGGACATCTCGCTCATCAGGTGGGAGGAGACGAAGACGGTCCGGCCCTCGGAGGCCAGGCGCTTCATGAGGTTGCGGATCCACAGGATGCCCTCGGGGTCGAGCCCGTTGACCGGCTCGTCGAACATCACGATCTCGGGGTCGCCGAGCAGGGCGGAGGCGATGCCCAGGCGCTGGCCCATGCCGAGCGAGAAGCCGCGCGAGCGCTTGCGGGCGACCGAGGTGAGGCCGACCAGGCCGAGCACCTCGTCCACCCGGGCGGTGGGGATGCGGTTGCTCTGGGCGAGCCAGAGCAGGTGGTCGCGGGCGGTGCGGCCGGGGTGGACGGCCTTGGCCTCCAGCAGCGCGCCGATGTACTTGAGCGGCTCGCTGAGGTGGCCGTACCGCTTGCCGTCGAGGGTCACCCGGCCGGAGGTCGGCCGGTCGAGGTCGAGGATCATGCGCATGGTGGTGGACTTGCCCGCGCCGTTGGGGCCGAGGAACCCGGTGACCACGCCCGGCGGCACCTGGAAGCTCAGCCCGTCGACGGCGAGGGTGTCGCCGTAACGTTTCGTCAGTTCGTGCAGCTCGATCATTCGCGCTCCCTTGCTTCTCGGCAGGCTATGACAAATCGGACATGGCGTCCCGTTGGCTGCGCCCGCCCGCCGGGTTACATACGCTCAGCACATGACCCAGCTCCCCACCGCGTTGGCCGTCCGCGAGAGCGGTACCGGAACGCCGATCGTGCTGCTGCACGCCTTCCCCCTCAACGCCTCGATGTGGGGCGCCCAACTGGACGGACTGCCGGGGCTGACCGGGGACGGGGCCCGGGTGCTCGCCCCCGACCAGCGGGGCTTCGGCGGCACCGAACTGGGCGGCGGGGAGCCCTCGCTGGAGGCGGTCGCCGACGACGTGGCGCTGCTGCTGGACGCGGCCGGGATCGAGCGGGCGGTGATCGGCGGGCTGTCGATGGGCGGGTACGCGGCACTGGCCTTCGCCCGCCGCCACCCCGGGCGGCTGTCCGGGCTGCTGCTGGCCGGCACCAAGGCGACCGAGGACACCGAGGCGGCCCGGGCCAACCGGGAGCGGATCGCCTCCGCGGTGCTCGCCCGGGACAGCGTGGCGCTGCTCATCGAGGAGAAGATGGAGCGGACCCTGCTCGGCCCGGACTCCGGCGCTCTGGCCGGGCGGGTTCGGGAGCTGATCGGCCAGGCCCCGCCGCGGTCCGTCGCCTGGGCGCAGCGGGCGATGGCGGCCCGGACGGACACCCGGGAGGTGCTCGCCGGGCTCACCGTGCCGGTGGCCGTCGTGGTGGGGTCGGCGGACATCGTGACCCCGCCCGCCGAGTCGGAGCTGATGGCGGCCGCGGCGCCGGACGCCGAGCTGACGGTGATCCCCGGGGCGGGTCACCTGAGCGCCATGGAGGCGCCGGAGGAGTTCAACGCGGCCGTGCGCCGGCTGCTGGCCCGGGTGGCCGGATGACCACCGAGGAGACGGCCGGCTGGGACTTCTCCGCGCTGGAGGTGAGCGGCCGGATGCCGGTGACCAACCGCAGCGAGGAACTGGTCGAGCTGACCCTGGAGCCGCTCGGGGAGGACTACTGGATGCGGCCGGGCGAGACCTTCATCGTCACCTCGTACGGCGACTACGGTCCGGGCCACCCGTTCGAGGTGCAGTACTGGCCGGACTCGGTGTCGGTGTGGTGCACCTCGTGGTTCGGCACCGTCTCGGACGACGACGGCAACCAGCTCAGCTGCGGCCACCAGCGGCCGGACGGGGCCTACCCGCGCTGACCGCGCGCCCCGCGTGCCCCCCGCGTACGCCGGGTGGCACCGCGGGCCGGGAAACACCGCGGGCCCCCACCCCGGAGGGTGAGGGCCCGCGGTGGCGGCGTCAGCGCGACTGCTGGGCGGGCACGCCCAGGGTGTCGTCGTTGGGCAGCGTGGCGGCGGCCACGGCCGCGCCGGTCAGCGTCGCCAGCATCTCGCGGACGTTGGTCAGCTGGGCGTTGATGCTGTCGCGGCGGTTGGTGAGCGCCGCCAGCTCGCGCTCGGACTCGCTGCGGATGCGGTCGGCCTTGGCGTTGGCGTCGGCCACGATGTCCTCGGACTGGCGCTGGGCCGTCTCGACGGTCTGGCGGGCGCGGCGCTCGGCGTCGGTGCGCAGCTTCTCGGCCTCCAGGCGCAGCTGCTCCGCCCGGTGCTCGATCTCGGCCAGGCGCTTCTCGGCCTTGGCCTGACGGGCCGCCAGGTCGCGCTCGGACTGCTCGCGGCGCTTGGCCAGGTTGGTCTCGAACTCCAGTGCGGCCTGGGCGGCCTTGGTGCGGGTGTCCTCGAAGAGGGCGTCCGCCTCCTCGCGCTTGTTCTGGGCGTCCTTGTTGGCCTCGGCGCGCAGCTGGGCGCTGTCGCTCTTGGCCTTGTCGACGATCCGCAGACCCTCGTCCTCGGCCTTGGCCTTGCGGTCCTTGGCGTAGTTCTCGGCCTCGGTGCGGACCTGCTGGGCGGCCGCCTCGGCGAGCTCGCGGTGCTGCTCGGCGGCGCGGTGCGCCTCCTCGCGCAGGTCCTTGGCCTCCTCCTCGGCGAGCCGCAGGATCTTCTCGACCCGGGCGCCGAGACCCGCGTAGGACGGCTCCGACTCGACCGCGGCGGCCTGGGCCGTCTGGGTCTCCAGGTGGAGCTCCTCGATGCGCTTCTCCAGCGCGCTGATCCTGGTCAGGGCGCTGTCACGGTCGGCCACCAGCTTGGTGATCCGCTCGTCGACCTGGGCGCGCTCGTACCCACGGCGCACCAGGTCGAAGCCGTGAGGGGAGTGACTGTCGCTCATGGGGTTCTGGGCTTCCTGTCGTCAAACCGCTGAGGTGGTTGAGGGAATCCTGACACGGTACCGGAGTGTCGTCGGCGAAATGCCGATGTCTCGCGGAGAATGTCCGCTCAATCGGGTGGTGCGCCACCGGAGCGATTGCCACCCGACCGCGGGGCGCCCACTCCGGCTCCGGCCTTGGCGCCCCCGTCCTTCTTGTTACTGCTTCCCCCGTTGGTCTGTGCGACCGGCGACGGCGCCTCGAACGCCTCCAGGGCGGACAGCACGTCCTGCACCCTGGAGATCTCGGTGTTGATGTCCTTGCGGCGCCGTACCAGTTCCTCCAGCTCGCGCCGGCCCTCGTCGGTGACCCGCTTCGCCTCGGCGCGGGCCTCGGTGAGCAGCCGCTCGGCCTCCGCCTTCGCCAGCTCGATCTGCTCGTCGGCGGCCTCCTGGGCGGCCCGCAGCCGCTCGTCGGCCTCCGACGACGCCGACTCCAGCTTCTCCTCGGCCTCGTCCTGGGCGGACTTCAGCTTGGCCTCGGCCTTGACGATCAGGGCCTCGGCGCGGTCGGTGGAGTCGGCGAGCTTGTGCTCGGCCTCCTTCAGCAGGCCCTCGGCCTTGCGGACCGCGGCGATGCGGACCTTGCTGGCCTCGGAGGAGGCCTCGCTGGTCAGCTCCGAGGCGCGCGACTCGGCGGCCTCGATCAGCGCCGCCGCCCGGTCCTCGGCCTCGGCGACGGTGGCCACCGCCTGCTCCTCGGCCTCGGTCAGCTGCTCCTGCGCGGCCGTGACCAGGGCGTCCACCCGCTCGCCGGCCGACTTCATGGCCTGCGCGTTCTCCTTGCGGGCGCGCTCGTGCAGGGCCTCGACCTCGGCGTCGGTGCGCTCGCGCAGCTCCTCGGCGCGCTCGCGGATCGCGGTGGCGTCCCGGCGGGCCTCGGAGAGCAGCGCGTCGGCGTCGGAGCGGCCCTTCTCGACCTCGCCCTGACCGGCCGCCTCGCCGGCCGCGACCAGCCGGTCGGCCTCCTTGCGGGCCGCCGCAACCATCGCGTCGGCCTGCTCCTCGGCGGCGGCGGTGGTGGCCAGCGCGGTGGTCTGGGCGTCCTCGCCGAGCGACTCGGCGTCCGCGAAGGCCTTCTCCAGGACGGTCCTGGCCTGCTCGCGGGTGGCCTTGTCGAACTGCTCGGCCGCCTCGCGGGTGTCCGCGTCGTAGGCGTTGGCACGGGCGTGGGTGGCCGCGTCGTAGTCGTCCGCCAGGGTGCGGGTGGCCAGCGCGTACTCCTCGGCCTCGGCCCGCAGCGAGGCGGCGAACTCCTCCGCCTCGGCGACCGTGGCCGAGGCCCGCTCCTCGCCGTCGGCGACCGTCCGGGCGGCCCGCTCCACGGACTCGGCGCGCTGCTGCTCGGCGGCCTCCTGGGCGGCCCGCAGCTCGGCGTCGGCCTCGGCACGCAGCGCGAGGTCGTACGCCTGCGCCTCGGCGCGGTCCCGGGCGAGCTCGGCCTCGGCGGCCTCGCGCTCGGCGGCCAGCTCCAGCGCGGTCTGCTCGCGCAGCGCGGTCACCTCGGCCTCGGTGCGCGCCCGCAGGTCGGCGGTCTCGCGGTCGGCCAGCGCCCGCTGCTCGGTGGTCTCGCGCCCGGCGGTGTCGCGCACCTCGGCGGCCTCGCGGGCGGCCCGCTCGGCGGTCTCGGCGGCCTCCCGCTCGGCGCGGGCCCGGAGCTCGGCGATCTGCTGCGAGGCGGCCTCGTGCATGCCGGCCACCGACTGGCGGACCTCGGCGGCCTCGTCCTCGGCGGCGGCGACCAGCTCGGCGGCGGTGGCCCCGGCGGCCGTGATCAGCTCGTCGGCGTCGGTACGGGCCTGCTCCAGCACCCCGTCCGCCTCGGCCCGGACGGCCGCGGCGTCGGCACGGGCGGTGGACAGCTCCCGGCCGGCCTCGGCCCGTACGGTCTCGGCCTGCTCCGACGCGAGGGCCAGATCGGCGGCGGCCCGCTCGCGCAGCGCGGCCGCGGCCTCGGCGGCCTCCGTCCCGCGGGCCTCGGCGGCGGCGCGGGCGCTCTCCAGCGCCTGTTCGGCCTCGGCGTGCAGGCGGGCGGTCTCGGCGGCGGTGGTCTCGGCGAGTTCGGTGGCGGCCTGTTCGGCCTCGGTGCGCACGCGTTCGGCGTGGGCCTCGGCGGCCTCGCGCTGGGCGGTGGTCTCCGCGGCGGTGCGCTCGGTGAGCTCGACGGCCGCCTGTTCGGCCTCGGTGCGCAGGCGGGCGGTCTCGGCGGCGGTGGTCTCGGTGAGCTCGACGGCGGCCTGTTCGGCCTCGGTGCGCACGCGTTCGGCGTGGGCCTCGGCGGCCTCGCGCTGGGCGGTGGTCTCCGCGGCGGTGCGCTCGGTGAGCT
>NZ_JBSGFD010000018.1:36838-73106 GCF_053603215.1 Kitasatospora sp. NPDC004240
CGACGGCCGCCTGCTCGGCCTGCTCGCGGGCGCTGCGGGCGGCGGCCAGCTGCTCGGCGGTCTCCTCGCGCTCGCGGAGCAGTCCGGCGGAGGCCTCCTCGCGTTCGCGCCGGCTCTCCTCGCGCAGCGCGGTCGCGGCCGCCTCGGCCTCGGCGCGCAGCCGGGCGAGCTCGGTGTCGGTCTCGGTGCGCAGCCGCTCGGCGTCGGCCACCGCGGCGTCCCGGACACCGTCGGCGGCCGCCTGGGCGTCGGCCCGCAGGGCCTCGCCGGCGGCGGTCGCCTCGGTGCGCAGGCGCTGGTCGAACTCGGTGGCCTCGCGGCGCAGTTCGGCGGTCTCCCGCTCGGCGGCGGCACGGTTCTCGGCGGCCGCGGCCTTGGCCGCGGCGAGGGCGTCCTGGCCCTGCTGCTCGGCGGCGGCGGTGATCTTCTCCGCCTCGGAGCGGGCCCGGGCGAGGGTCTGCTCGGCCCGCCCCTGGGTCTCGGCGGCCTGCTCGGAGGCCTGCTCGCGCACCCGGGCGACCTCGGCGGCCGCGCCGGAGCGCAGCTCGTCCGCGTCGGCCTTGGCCTTGGTGAGCAGTTCCTCGGCGCTCTTCGCGGACTCCTCGATCTGCACGACGGCCTGGCGGCGGGCCTCGCCGCGCAGGCGCTCGGCCTCGGCGGCGGCCTGGGCGCGAAGCTCCTCGGCCTCGGCGCGCATCGCGGCGGCCTCGTCCTGCATCTGCTGGATGCGCTCGCGGACGGCGGCGGCGTCGTCCATGGCGGCGTTCTGCGCCTGCTCGACGGCGGCCCGGGCCTGCTCGCGCAGGCGCTCGGCCTCGGCCTGGGCCTCGGTCCGGATCCGTGCGGCCTCGGCGGTGGCCTCCGCACGGGCGGCGGCGGCGTCCTGGTCGGCCCGGCCGAGCACCTCCTCGGCGGTCTTGGCGGCCTTGGCGAGGTGGACGGTGGCGTCCTTGGCGCCGGCCGCCCGGCCCTCCTCCTCGGCCTCGCGGCGGATCCGTCCGGCCTCGGCGGCGGCCCGCTCGCGCAGCTCGGCGACGTCCCGCTCGGCGGTGGCCCGCAGCTCGGCGATGGCGGCCTCGGCCTCGGCCCGCAGCTGGGTGGAGACCGACTCGGCGGTGGCCCGCAGCCGCTCGCCCTCCTCGGCGGCGGCGGCCTTGGCCGCGTCGGCCTCGGCCTGCCTGGTGGCGGCCTCCGCCTTGATCGCCTCGGCCTCCTTGGTGGCCTGGGCGACCATCCGCGCGACCTCGGCGCGGGCGGTCTGGGAGCGCTGCTCGCTGGCGGCCTCGCCGTCGGCGACCTTGCGGACGGCGGCGGCCTCGGCGTCGGCCTGGAGCTGCTCGGCGGCGGCCTCGGCCTGGGCGCGCAGCTCGGTGGCCTCCCGGCGGGTGCGCTCGGCCTCGGCCTGGGCCTCGGCGCGCAGCCGCTCTATCTCCCCGTGGGCGCGGGCGAGCGCCTCCTCGGCGCGGGCCTGCTCGGCGGCGGCGGCCTCCTTGAGCCGGCCGATCTCGGCCTGGGCGGCGGCGAGGCGCTGCTCGGCGGCCATCTGGGCGCCGGCCAGCTGCTGCTGGGCCTCGCCGCGGGCGGCGTCCACGTCGGCGGCGGCCTGGGCGCTGGCCTGCTGGGCCTGCTCGGAGGCGGCCCGCAGCAGCCGCTCGGCGTCGCTCTGGGCGCGCTGGAGGGCGGCCTCGGCGGCGGCGTGGGCCTCGCCGCGGGCGGCGTCGACGTCGGCGGCGGTCTGGGCGCGGGCCTGGTCGGAGAGGGCGTGGGCCTCCGCGCGGGCGGCGGCGATCAGCCGGTCGGCCTCGCCGCGGGCCTCCTGGAGCAGGCGCTGGGCCTCCTGCTCGGTGCCGGCCCGGGTCTGCTCGGCCCAGGAGACGTTCTCGTTGACGTGCTGCTCGGCGCTGCGGCGGAGCTCGACGAGCTCCTCCTCCAGCTGACGGCGGCGCGCGGCGAGGTCGGCCTCCAGCCGGGCGGTGCGCTCGGCGGCCTCGGCCATCAGGCGCTGGGTGGCCGCCTGGGAGTCGCGCAGGTGGCGTTCGGCGTCGGCGCGCAGCTGCTGCGCCTGCATCTCGGCGGTGCGGAGCATCTGCTCCGCCTGGCCGGAAACGGCGTCGAAGGCGCGCGGCTGGGCGAGCATGCGCCGGGACTCGTGCAGCTTGGCCCGGAGTACCTCCACCTGATAGGCGAGGTCCTCGGCATGCTCGGCTGCCTTGTCCCGCTCCTTCCGAGTCCGATCCATCTCGGCCTCGAACTGGGAGAGGTGATCGTCAACCTCGTAGCGGTCGTAGCCCCGCACTCCGCGGTCCCATCCATCTCCTGGTCGCGTCCTCGACCCGGCCGTACTCCGGATCCCGTTGTCCGGGCGCCGGTCCGACTGGTCCTTGCATCCGCGGCCGGTGGACGCCCCCCGTTCCTGCTGGGACGCCCGCCACGGTCGGATTCCCCCCTCGCCGGGCGCGGTCGTGCCGCGCTCCGCCGTCCGGGTGGACTCCTGGGCGAACTCTTGCCTTGTGGAGAATGGTGACAGATCCGAATTGCGACTGTTCAGCCGTGCCCGCGTAATGGACTCCCCTGCGACCGTCCGTCCCGCCCGGGGGCGGCGCGGCCGGTCATCGGCCGTGCCCGCCGGCCCCGTCCCCCGGAGTCGTCGCGCACCTGGGCATTGTAGTGGGAGCGCACCGCGGGGGAATGGCCGCGTGGGGGTTTTCCGGCCCGGGGGACGAGGTTACCGACGGGTTGGGTGCGGTGCCGCCCGGTGCGGCGGCACCGCCGGCGTCCTCAGTGCTCGTCGGCCGGGGCCGAGGTGACCAGCTCGGTGAGCACGCCGCCGCAGTCCTTGGGGTGCAGGAAGGTGATCCGCGAGCCCATCGAGCCGCGGCGCGGCTCGTCGTACAGGACCCGCACGCCCTTGCCGCGGATCTCCTCGGAGTCGCCGTCGACGTCGGCGGTGCCGAAGGCGATGTGGTGGACGCCCTCGCCGTTCTTGGCCAGCCACTTGGCGACCGTGGAGTCCTCGCGGGTCGGCTCCAGCAGCTGGAGGTAGGAGGCGCCGCCGTCACCGGTGTCGTTGATCTTGAGCATGGCCTCGCGGACGCCCTGCTCCTCGTTGACCTCGCTGTGGTACACCTCGAAGCCGTAGGTGTTCCTGTAGAACTCGACCGTCCGGTCGAGATCGAAGCAGGCGATGCCGATGTGGTCGATGCGGGTCAGCACGGTGGACCTCCGGGTCGGGCGGACGAGTTGCCCCCAGTGCAGCGCATAGCGACGAAGCGGCGCCAGCGCCCTGCGTGCGAGTCTGCTCACAGTGCGCACCTTCACCCGGATCGTGTCGGCACGGTGTTGACTGGACAGTGCCAGTGCGCCTGATCACACACTCGCTCCGGTGACGGACGGGTGACCGGTCAGTACATTGAGCGCATCCTCACCTGGCCACGACGTGCGAAGGGGCCCGTCCCATGACCAACACCACCTCTGTGATCGTTGCCGGTGCGCGGACCCCGATGGGTCGCCTGCTCGGCTCCCTCAAGGGCTTCTCCGGTGCCGACCTGGGCGCCTTCGCCATCAAGGGCGCGCTGGAGCGGGCCGGAGTCACCGGGGACCAGGTCCAGTACGTGATCATGGGCCAGGTGCTCCAGGCCGGCGCCGGCCAGATCCCGGCCCGCCAGGCCGCCGTCAAGGCCGGCATCCCGATGAACGTCCCGGCGCTGACCATCAACAAGGTCTGCCTGTCCGGTCTGGACGCCATCGCGCTGGCCGACCAGCTGATCCGCGCCGGCGAGTTCGACATCGTGGTGGCCGGCGGTCAGGAGTCCATGACCAACGCCCCGCACCTGCTGCCGAAGTCCCGCGAGGGCTACAAGTACGGCGCGGTCGAGCTGCTGGACGCCATGGCGTACGACGGTCTGACCGACGCGTACGAGAACATCCCGATGGGCGAGTCCACGGAGAAGCACAACACCCGCCTGGGCATCCCTCGCGAGGTGCAGGACGAGATCGCCGCCGCCTCGCACCAGCGCGCGGCCAAGGCGCAGGCGGACGGCGTGTTCGACGCCGAGATCGTCCCGGTGGCGATCCCGCAGCGCAAGGGCGAGCCGGTCCTGTTCAGCCAGGACGAGGGCATCCGCGCCGACACCACGGTCGAGGGCCTGGGCCGGCTGCGCCCGGCGTTCGCCAAGGACGGCACGATCACGGCCGGCACCTCCTCGCAGATCTCCGACGGCGCCGCCGCCGTGGTCGTGATGAGCAAGGCCAAGGCCGAGGAGCTGGGCCTGACCTGGATCGCCGAGATCGGCGCGCACGGCAACGTGGCCGGCCCGGACAACTCGCTGCAGTCGCAGCCGTCCAACGCGATCCGGCACGCCCTCGGCAAGGAGGGCCTGGAGGTCTCCGACCTCGACCTGATCGAGATCAACGAGGCCTTCGCCGCGGTCGCCTACCAGTCGACCAAGGACCTGGGCGTCTCCTCGGAGATCGTCAACGTCAACGGTGGCGCGATCGCGCTCGGCCACCCGATCGGCATGTCCGGCGCCCGCGTGGTGCTGCACCTGGCGCTGGAGCTCCAGCGCCGGGGCGGCGGGGTCGGCGCGGCCGCGCTGTGCGGCGGCGGCGGCCAGGGTGACGCGCTCATCGTGAGGGTTCCGAAGGCCTGACCGGCTGACATACCTTCGGGGCTGCGGACCGTCGCCGACGGTCCGCGGCCTCTTCCCTCTAGGAGCCACCTGATGATCGATGTGCCGACGCTGGTCGAGCAGGCCCGCCGGGGCCGTCCGCGCGCGGTGGCCCGGCTGATCTCGCTGGTCGAGAACGCCGCGCCCGAGCTGCGCGAGGCGATGGCCGCGATGGCCCCGTACACCGGGCGGGCCTACACCGTGGGGCTCACGGGGTCGCCGGGCGTGGGCAAGTCCACCTCGACCTCGGCGCTGGTCTCCGCCTACCGGCGCCTCGGCAAGCGGGTCGGGGTGCTGGCCGTCGACCCGTCCTCGCCGTTCTCCGGCGGGGCGCTGCTCGGCGACCGGGTGCGGATGCAGGAGCACGCCACCGACCCGGAGGTGTTCATCCGCTCGATGGCCACCCGCGGCCACCTCGGCGGGCTCTCCTGGACGGCCCCGCAGGCGCTGCGCGTGCTGGACGCGGCCGGCTGCGACGTGATCCTGGTGGAGACGGTCGGCGTCGGGCAGTCCGAGGTGGAGATCGCCGCCCAGGCGGACACCACCGTGGTGCTGCTGGCCCCCGGCATGGGCGACGGCATCCAGGCGGCCAAGGCCGGGATCCTGGAGATCGGCGACGTCTTCGTGGTCAACAAGGCGGACCGCGACGGCGCCGACGCCACCGCCCGCGAGCTCAACCACATGCTCGGCCTCGGCGAGGCCCGCGAGGCCGGCGACTGGCGTCCGCCCATCGTCAAGACCGTCGCCGCCCGCGGCGAGGGCGTGGACGAGGTGGTCGAGGCGCTGGAGAAGCACCGCGCCTGGCTGGAGGAGCACGGCGAGCTGGCCGCGCGCCGCCGCCGCCGGGCCGCCGACGAGATCGAGGCGATCGCGCTGGCCGCGCTGCGCGCCCGGATCGGCGACCTGCACGGCGACCGCCACCTGATCACGCTCGCCGAGCGGGTGGTGGCCGGTGACCTCGACCCGTACGGCGCGGCCGACGAGCTGGTCGCGGGGCTGACCCACGGGTAGCCCCGGGCCCACGAGCCGAACGGCCGGCCTCCCAGGAACGGGGGAGGCCGGCCGTTCCGTGTCCGCGTGGGGGGGCCTTGTGCGGCGCGCGTGGGCCGTACGGGCCTCGCGGGGTGCGTGGGGCGTGCGGGGGTGGCTCAGCCCCGGCCGCGCAGGCCGCGCAGGTGCTCGGCGATCGGGGCCAGCGCCTCGTGCATCGCGTCGATCTGCTCGGGGGTGAAGCGGTCGATGAAGTGCGCCCGGACGCTGCGTACGTGGTCCGGGGCGACCTTCTGCATGGTGGCCCAGCCCTGCTCGGTGAGGTGGGCGTACAGGCCCCGGCGGTCGCCCGGACAGTCCTGACGCAGCACCAGGCCGGCGTTCTCCATGCGGGTGATCTGGTGCGAGAGCCGACTCTTGGACTGGAGGGTCGCGGTGGCCAGATCGGTCATCCGCATCCGGCGGTCGGGGGCCTCGGAGAGCACGACCAGGATCTCGTAGTCGTTGATCGCCAGGTTGTGTGGCTGGAGCTCGCGGCCGAGCTGGTAGTCCAGCAGTTTGGCGACCTCCAGATGGGCGCGCCACAACCGCTGCTCGCGGGCGGTGAGCCAGGGCGTCTCCTCCTCGGGCTCCGGGGACTGCGAGGAGGAGACGTCGGCTGCGGAGGTCTGCGGGTCCATGTGGCCAGCATACTCCATTTAGTTCAATGTTGTACGATCTAATGACCCGGTCCGTGCGCCCGCGGGGCCTACAGGCCGAACCGCCGGCCCAGATCGCCCAGGTTACCCAGTCCGGGCACGTTGACGTTGGGCAGTTGGCTGCCGTGCCCGCCGGCGTGCTGCGAGGGCACCCCGCCCATCGGGACGCCCGCCTCGGCGTGCACCGCGCCCACCGCGCGCTCGGCCATCAGCACCTCGGTCGACTGCAGCAGCACCTGGCCGGCGCCGATGAACTCGAACTGGTGCTCCTCGCCGGAGGCCCCGCCGAGCCCGGTCAGCCGGCGCAGCCCGCCGATCACCCCGTGCATGTAGTCGTGGTCGTAGTGGTGGCACGGTGCCGGGCAGTCCGCCCAGCCGACCAGGGCCTGCGGGTCCACCCGGATCGGCGGCTCGACGAAGTGCACCGGGCCGTTGGAGGCCGCGACGAACTTGCCGCTGCCGATCAGGGTCAGGAAGCCCGGGATGATCGACTGCTTGAGCTTCAGCGTGGGCTCGAAGGCCAGCAGGTTGCCCGAGCGGACGGTCAGGTTGCCCTGGTCCAGGTCGTAGGAGTTGAGGTCGAAGGCCCGGTCGGCGAGCAGCAGCTTGCCGCGGCCCTCGGCCACCACCCAGTCCGCCGCGTGCATCGGGGAGTTGAAGTTCCGCCCGAGCATCCGGTCGACCGCGCCGGCGCCCACGCCCTTGAAGGAGATGTCGCCGTAGTAGGCGATCATCTTGCCCTTCTGCAGGAAGTAGGAGCCGTTGAGCTCCACGGAGAAGGCGTACGGGTTGACGTTGTCGTTGACCGGCAGGCTGTGCGCGTCGTGCACCACCGGGCCGGAGCCGTCCTGCGCCTTGGGCAGCGGGGCCTGGGCGCCGCCGTACTGGTCCTGGGCGTAGGTCTGCGGCGGGGGCGGCGGGGCGTACCCCTGCGGGGGCGGCGGCGGGTACCCCTGCTGGGGGTAGCCCTGCTGCGGGTAGCCCTGCTGGGGGTGGCCGGGCGGCGGTCCGTAGCCGGGCGGCGGCGGGGACGGGAAGCCGGGCTGGGTGGGCTGGTTGTACGGCTGCTGGCCGTACGGGTCGTGCGGCTGCCCGTACGGGGGCTGCGGCGGGTAGGACATCAGAGCTTCTCCTCGCTCGCCTGCACGAACACCGCGCCCTGACCGGACAGTTCCAGTTGGAAGGCCTCGCCCGAGCCGCGTCCGATCATGTCGCGCCAGCCGAGTGCGGTGGACAGTTTGTTCTGGACGTTGCCGCGGTGCGCGACGTACGCCTGGGGGTCGACGTGGACCGGCTGGCCCGGGTGGATCGGCAGCTCGATGACGCCGCCGTGGGCCATCACCGCGACCGAGCCCTGCCCCTCCAGCTTGGTGGTGAACAGGCCCTGTCCGGTGACCTGGCCACGGACCATGCCCATCACGCCGCCCTGCTGGCCCATGAACATCGTCGACTGGCGCAGCGAGCCGTCGAAGGCGAGCAGCCGGTCCGCCTCCACGTACAGCGTGTCGCCGTGCAGGTCGATGACGTGCACGTGGTGGCCGCCGTGGCCGAACATCACGTTGCCGTGGCCCTCGACGGTCATCAGCGGGGTGTCCTCGTTGGCCACCCGTCGGCCGATCATGCCCATCACGCCGCCCTGGCCCCCGGTCATGCTCGGGGTGAAGCTGACCTCGCCGGTGTAGGCGAGCATCGCGCCGCGCTGGCTGAACAGACGCTGGCCGGGGATGACCTGGGCCTCGATCATCTTGCTGTTGATCTTGGTGAACGGCATCAGACGTCGCCCCCGACGGTCAGCTTCTCGGACGGCTGGACGTACACCAGGCCCTCGCCGGTGAACTCCACCTGGACGGCCTCGCCGCCGCCCTCGCCGATGAAGGTCGACCAGCCCGCGCCGGACTTGAGGTTGCGGCTGAGGTTGCCCGTGTGCGCCACGTACGCGCCCGGGTCCACCCGCAGCGGCATCCCCTGGGAGACCCGCAGGATGATCGCGGGGCCCATGGAGGTCAGGGCCGCCCAGCCGTGCCCCTCGACCTTGGTGGTGAACAGGCCGTTGCCGGACGAGATGCCGTTGAGACCGGTGAAGCTGGTGCCGGTGCTCAGCGTGCCCTCGGTGCAGAGCAGGTTGTCGGCCTCGACGTAGAGCGTCTCGCCGTTCAGCCGGACCAGGTTGATCTCGGTGGCCTTGTCGGCGAAGTAGCAGGTGCCCTGCCCCTTCACCTCCATGACCGTCATCTGCTCACCGGTCAGCCGGCGGGTGACCATGCCTCGTAGGCCGTCGCCGCCGCCGCTGAGCTTCTTGAAGCTCATCTGGCCGGTGTACGCGACCATAGAGCCATTTCTGGCCTTCACGGCGTCGCCCGTCATGTCGACGGCGAGCACCTTGGACCCCTGGAGTCGAAACTGTGCCACCGCCGCAATGTAGCCGGAGCGGGCCGCCGTCGGGGAGGGGGCGCGGGCTTTCTGGTACGCGCCTGTGACGGGCGGCCGTGTGAACCCGCACACGTCGGCGCCCCCGGGGGCCGCCCGGATGTAGGGCTCGGCGATAATGGACGGCGTCTTGTGAGCCGGTTCACAAGCTTCCCCCGCCGCGATGAGGTACCGAACGTGAAGAGCAACGCCGCCGTCCACCGACTGCGCCTGGTCTCCGCCCCCGAGGGGGCCTCCTTCGTCCTGCTGCTGATCTGCTCGGCGCTCAAGCGCACGACCGACTTCAACGCGGTCCCCGTGATGGGCGCCGTCCACGGGATCCTGTTCATCCTGTTCGTGGTCTTCTGGATCGTGGCCTGGCAGGCGCAGAAGTGGGACGCCAAGCGCGGCGTGCTGATGTTCCTGCTCTCGGTGGTGCCCTTCGGCGGCTTCGTGGCCGAGCGGATGCTCGCCAAGGAGGAGCGCGGCGAGTACCCGCCGGCCGAGGTGCGCGACGGCTCCGCGGCCGCCGCGTAGCACCCGGGAACGAACGGGCCGACAGGCCGCCGGACCCCCTCTCTCCCTGGGGGCCGGCGGCCTGTCGGCCGTTGTGCGGGATGGATCGTGGTGCGGGATGGACCGTGGGGCGGACCGGGGTCCTGGACGCGCCCTAGTTGACGCCGACCGCGCTCCAGGCGGCCCCGACCGCCTTGTACTCGGTGCTGCTGGCGCCGTAGAGGTCCGACGCCGCCTTCAGGGTCGCCGTGCGGGCGGCCTTGTAGTTGGAGGTGGAGGTGAAGTACACGGTCAGCGCCCGGTACCAGATCGCGGCGGCCTTGGCGCGGCCGATGCCCGTGACGGTCGAGCCGTTGGACGTCGGGCTGTCGTAGCTGACGCCGTTGATGGTCTTGGCGCCGCTGCCCTCGGCCAGCAGGTAGAAGAAGTGGTTGGCCACGCCCGAGGAGTAGTGGACGTCGATGCTGCCGATGCCGGAGTACCAGGTGTCCTTGGACTTGCCGTCCTTGGAGGGCTTGTCCATGTAGCGCAGCGGCTTGCCGTTGCCGAAGATGTTGATCTTCTCGCCGATGAGGTAGTCCGGCACGTCCACCGGCAGGTTGGCGTACCACTCGACCATGGTGCCGAAGATGTCCGAGGTGGCCTCGTTGAGGCCGCCGGACTCGCCCGAGTAGACCAGCTTGGCGGTGGCCGAGGTGACGCCGTGGGTCATCTCGTGGCCGGCCACGTCCAGCGAGGTCAGCGGGTTGGAGTTGCCGGTGCCGTCGCCGTACGTCATGCAGAAGCAGGAGTCGTTCCAGAAGGCGTTGACGTAGGCGGAGCCGTAGTGGACCCGGCTGGTGGCGCCGACGCCGTTGTTCTTGATGCCGCTGCGGCCGTAGGTGTTCTTGTAGAAGTCCCAGGTGGCGCCGGCGCCGTACTGGGCGTCCACCGCGGCCGACTGGGCGTTGGAGGGGCTGCCCGTCCCCCAGGCGTTGTCGGCGTCGGTGAACAGCGTGCCGTTGCCGGAGGTGCCGCCGTTCAGGTTGGTGGTGGACTGGTTGCCGCGCGAGCCGTCCTTGAGCTGGTAGGTCGAGCCGCTCTGGGTGGTGGTCAGCGGGACGCTGCCCACGTGCACGCCCTTACCGGTGCCGTTGGCCGTCTGGTACTCCTCGTGCGAGGAGAGCAGCGCGCCGGTGGCGGCGTCGGTGTACAGCTCCTGGCTGCTCGGGGTGCCGTCGGCGCGCACGCCGTCGACCACCGTGCGGTACGCCAGCCGCGGCGCGCCGTCCGCCGCCCAGACCACCAGCTGCGCCCCGGCGGCCAGGCCGACCTCGGCCAGCGGCGACTCGTCCGCGTCCTCGGCGGTGCCCACGGTGGCCTGCAGCGAGGCCCGGGCCTTCTCGGAGGCCTGGGAGGCGGAGAGCTTCGGGGTGAGGGAGGGCAGGTCCAGCCGGCCCTCGAAGGCCTTGTCGACGGAGGAGACCGAGCCGTTCGCCCTCTGGTGCACGACCAGGTCGCCGCCGACCACCGGCAGGCCGGCGAGGGTGCGCTCGTAACGCAGGTGGCGGGTGCCGTCGGCGTCCACGATGACGTCCTTGGCGACCAGCTGCTCCTGGCCGCCGAGGGACAGGGACCGGGCGACGGGCGCGGCCTGGTCGCCGGCGAAGGCGATCAGGGCCTCGCGCGACTGGCCCGCCGCGGCCGTGGGGGGCGTCGCCTGGGCGGGGACGGCGGCGACCTGGATCGCGCCGGCCAGCAGGGCGGTGGCGGAGAGTACGGCGCCGGCTGTCAGCTTTCGCTTCACGTACGGGGTTCCTTCCACGAAACCGCGTGTGCGCGGTCGCGTCGCGTACCGGGGCGCCGGGGTTGGCGCCGTGGGGCGGTACGGGCGCTGACGTGCTGCTCCCGTGCGGTCCTTGACGACCCGTCGGTGGGTGGGGGGACGGGCGCCGGAACGGGGCTTGGGCAGAAGCATGACAATGCAGGAGGTGAAAGAACAGCGCCGGTCCGAGGATTGGCCAGGTCTCGCCACCGGCGCGGGAACGTGTGGGGCGGCTGCCCCGTACGCGGTGTTCCGTCCCGGTTCGTCCCGCTGGCGTGATCCCGCCAGCGGCGCGGCCTTGCCGGGAACCGGGGGCATTGCTAACGGCGGGGCTTCACCGCCGGCGGGCCGGGCGGGGCTTCACCTGCGGTGGGACGGGCGCGCCGGGAAAGGGCGGACGCCCGGGGCCTCCCCGCCGGTTCGGGGCCCCGGGCGTCCTGGTCGGTGGCGTCAGTTGACGTTGACGCCGCTCCACGCGGCCGCGACCGCGTTGTACTCGGCGCTGCCCGCGCCGTAGAGGTCCGCCGCCGCGCTCAGGGTGCCGGTGCGGGCGCCCTTGAAGTTGGTGGTGGAGGTCCAGTACACGGTCAGGGCGCGGTACCAGATGGCCGCGGCCTTGGTGCGGCCGATGCCGGTGACGGTCGAGCCGTTGGCGGTCGGGCTGTTGTAGCCGACGCCGTTGATGGTCTTGGCGCCGCTGCCCTCGGCCAGCAGGTAGAAGAAGTGGTTGGCCACGCCCGAGGACAGGTGGACGTCCAGGTTGCCGACGCCGGAGTACCACGCGTCGGCCGAGGCCCCGTCCTTGGACGGCTTGTCCATGTAGCGCAGCGGGGTGCCGTCGCCGTTGAGGTCGATCTCCTCGCCGATCAGGTAGTCCGGCACGTCGGTGGCGAGGTTCGCGGAGAACTCGACCATGGTGCCGAAGATGTCCGAGGTGGCCTCGTTCAGGCCGCCGGACTCACCCGAGTAGTTGAGGCCCGCGGTGGCCGAGGTGACGCCGTGGGTCATCTCGTGGCCGGCCACGTCGATCTCGGTCAGCGGGTGGGTGTTGCTCGCGCCGTCGCCGTACGTCATGCAGAAGCACGAGTCGTTCCAGAACGCGTTGGTGTAGTTCTTGCCGTAGTGGACGCGGCTGGTGGCGCCGACGCCGTTGTTCTTGATGCCGTTGCGGCCGAAGGTGTTCTTGTAGTAGTCCCAGGTGGCCGCCGCGCCGAACTGGGCGTCCACCGCGGCCGACTGGCCGCTGGAGACGGTGCCGGTGCCCCACACGTTGTCGGCGTCGGTGTACAGGGTGCCGCTGCCGGAGGTGCGGTTGCGCATGTCGCTGGTGGACTGGCCGCCGCGGGTGGCGTCCTTCAGGCTGTAGCCGCCGCTGACCTGGGTGGTGGTGAGCGGGACGTTGCCGACGAAGACGCCCTTGCCGCTGCCGGTGGCGGTCTGGAACTCCTCGTGCGCGGAGAGCACCTCGCCGGTGGCCGCGTCGGTCACCAGCTTCTGGCTGCTCGGGGTGCCGTCGGCCTTCACGCCCTCGACGACGGTCTGGTACGCCAGGCGCGGGGTGCCGGTGGCGGCCCAGAGGACCAGCTTCGGGGAGCCGGTCTGACGGATCTCCTTCAGCGGCTGCTCGTCCTTGTCGTGGGCCAGGCCCACGGTGGCCTGCACGGCGCCGGTCGCCTTGGCGGCGGCCTGGTCGGCGGAGAGCTTCGGGGTCAGGCTGGGGACGGCGAGCTTCTCGGTGACGGCCTTGTCGGCCGACTTCACCGCGCCGTCGGCACCCTGGTGCACGACCAGGTCGCCGCCGAGCACCGGCAGGCCGGCGAAGGTGCGCTCGTAGCGCAGGTGGCGGGTGCCGTCGGCGTCCACCACGGCGTCCTTGGCGACGAGCTGCTCCTGGCCGCCCAGCGCGAGGGCCTCGGCCACCCGGCCGGCCTGACCGTGCGCCAGGGCGATCAGGGCGGCGCGGTCCTTCGCGGCCTGCGCCTGCGTGGCGGGGGTCGGGTCGGCCTGGGCGACGCCGGTGCTCACCTGGATGACGCCGGTGAGGAGGGCGGTGGCGGAGAGTACGGCGCCGGCTGCGAGCTTTCGCTTCACGTACAGGGGTCCTTCCGGGAAACCGCGTGTGCGCGGGCGCGCCTCGTCCCGGGGCACCGGGTTTGGTGCCTGAGGGGCGGGATCGGGCGCTGACGTGCTGCTCCGTGCGGTTGCGCTGGCGGCCACCGGTGAGTGGGGCGGTGGCTGCCGGACGGGGCTGGCCGAAAGCATGACAATCCAACAAGTGAAATGACAGGTCTGGATCATCAATTGGCCAGGTCTCGCCAGCCGGTCGGATTGTGAACAGGGGGACGAACCAGGACGAATCAACCGTCTTTCAGCGGGTTACCGCCCGAACCGAGGCCTGATAGAGCGGAGATCGACAACTCGGCGGCCAACCCGGTGGGTCTTCCGCGCAGTTGGCGGTGGTTCACATCCGCGTAACGCCCTGGTACGTACCTGGCGGCCCGGCTGGCGGGATCCCGCCACGTGTCCCGCTTGTCCACCATCAGGACGCCTGGTAGTCACCGCCCCGCCCGCCGGTACGGTAGGCGGGTGGCCAAGCCCCTCGCACTCGACTTCGACCCGATCGCACGCGCCGACGAGCTCTGGACCCGCCGCTGGGGCGGGGCCCCCTCGATGGCGGCGATCACCTCGATCATGCGCGCCCACCAGATCCTGCTGTCCCGGGTGGACGCGGTGCTCAAGCCGTACGGGTTGACCTTCGCCCGTTACGAGGCGCTGGTGCTGCTCACCTTCAGCCGCACCGGGGAGCTGTCGCTCTCCAAGATCGGCGAGCGGTTGATGGTCCACCCGACGAGCGTCACCAACACCGTCGACCGCCTGGAGCGGGCCGGCCTGGTCGCCCGCCGTCCCAATCCGCTGGACGGCCGGGGCGTGCTCGCCGCGATCACCGACCGCGGGCGCGGGGCCGTGGAGGAGGCCACCCGGGAGCTGATGGCGATGGAGTTCGGCCTGGAGGAGTACGGCGAGGAGCAGTGCCGCGAGGTCTTCGAACTGCTGCGGCCGCTGCGGATCTCCGCCGGCGACTTCACCGAGCCGGACGGGCCGGGTGCCGACGGGCCGGGTCTCGACGGGCCGGTGCCGGCCGGGGCGGCGTCGGACGCGTAGCCGCCGGACGCGCGGCCGCAGGCCGGGCCGGGGTGCACGCGCCGCGGTGCGCGCGCCGGGGCGGTGCGGGTACGGGAGCGGGGGCGGCACGGGCGCGGGCGTGAGGGCGGCTACCCTCGTCTGAGCGGTGCGCGGATCCGGACGCGCCGCCCGACCGGCCGAGCGAGGCGATGAGAAGTATGAAGGCGACCCCCCTGCTGGGCTGGTACCGGGCCCTGGCGATCGCGACCGGTGTGGCGCTGCTGGTGTTCTGCGGCTTCATGGTCGCGAAGTACGGCTTCTCCACCGCCGAGGACGTCACCACCTACGTCGCGATGCTGCACGGCTACCTCTACATCGGGTACTTCGTGGTGACCTTCCTGCTCGGCCAGAAGCTGAAGTGGCCGCTCGGCCGCCTGGTCTTCACGCTGGCCGCCGGCTGCATCCCGCTCGCCTCCTTCTTTGCAGAGCGCCGCGTGGTGCGCGAGGCCGCCGAGGCGCTGCCCGCCGCGGGCGCCCGCCAGCCGGCCGGCGTCTGAGCCCCGCCCGCGCGTTCCGCCGGAGCCCCTCCCCCGCTGCGGGGGAGGGGCTCCGGTGTTTTTCCGCAGCTCCCCGGGGTGCTCCCCGCGCGCCGCGCCCACGCGGGGCCGGGGACCATCGACAATTACTAGGACGTCCGAGTAAATTACTAGGACGTCCTAATAGCTGTGCCGCCCCGGTGCCGTGGCGGCCGTACGGAGCGGAGTTCGGGGTCATGGACGCCGAGGAGATCGAGAGCGGCCGGCAGCGCTGGCAGCAGCGGTACGACAGCGCGCGCAAGCGGGACGCGGACTTCACCACGCTCTCCGGCGACGAGGTCGAGCCGGTCTACGGCCCGCCCGCCGGGCAGGCGTACGAGGGCTTCGAGCGGATCGGCTGGCCTGGCGAGTACCCCTACACCCGCGGCCTGCACCCCACCGGCTACCGCGGGCGGACGTGGACCATCCGCCAGTTCGCCGGCTTCGGGAACGCGCAGCAGACCAACGAGCGCTACCGGATGATCCTGGAGGCCGGCGGCGGCGGCCTCTCGGTCGCCTTCGACATGCCCACCCTGATGGGCTACGACTCCGACGACCCGAAGTCGCTCGGCGAGGTCGGCCACTGCGGCGTCGCGATCGACTCGGCCGCCGACATGGAGGTGCTGTTCAAGGGCATCCCGCTCGGCGAGGTCACCACCTCGATGACGATCAGCGGCCCCGCCGTGCCGATCTTCTGCATGTACCTGGTGGCCGCCGAGCGCCAGGGCGTCGACCCGGCCGTGCTCAACGGCACCCTGCAGACCGACATCTTCAAGGAGTACATCGCCCAGAAGGAGTGGCTCTTCGCCCCCGAGCCGCACCTGCGCCTGATCGGCGACCTGATGGCGTACTGCGCCGAGGGCATCCCGGCGTACAAGCCGCTCTCGGTCTCCGGCTACCACATCCGCGAGGCCGGGGCGACGGCCGCGCAGGAGCTCGCGTACACGCTGGCGGACGGCTTCGCGTACGTGGAGCTGGGCCTGTCCCGCGGCCTGGACGTGGACGTCTTCGCGCCCGGCCTCTCCTTCTTCTTCGACGCGCACCTGGACTTCTTCGAGGAGATCGCCAAGTTCCGCGCCGCCCGCCGGATCTGGGCCCGCTGGATGCGCGACCGCTTCGGTGCCCGGACCGACAAGGCGCAGTGGCTGCGCTTCCACACCCAGACGGCCGGCGTCTCGCTGACCGCCCAGCAGCCGTACAACAACGTGGTGCGCACCGCGGTCGAGGCCCTGTCGGCCGTCCTCGGCGGCACCAACTCGCTGCACACCAACGCGCTGGACGAGACCCTGGCGCTGCCCTCCGAGCAGGCCGCCGAGATCGCGCTGCGCACCCAGCAGGTGCTGATGGAGGAGACCGGCGTCGCCAACGTGGCCGACCCGCTGGGCGGTTCCTGGTACGTCGAGGCACTGACCGACCGGATCGAGGCGCAGGCCGAGGCGATCTTCCAGCGGATCCTGGACAAGGGCCGGGAGGACCACGAGATCGGCCCGATCACCTCGGGCATCCTGCGCGGCATCGAGGAGGGCTGGTTCACCGGCGAGATCGCCGAGGCCGCCTTCCAGTACCAGCAGTCGGTGGAGAAGGGCGAGAAGCGGGTCGTCGGCGTCAACTGCCACCCGCGCAGCGTCACCCCCGAGCTGGAGATCCTGCGGGTCAGCCACGAGGTCGAGCGCGAGCAGGTCCGGGTGCTGGCCGACCGCAAGGCGGGCCGGGACGAGGCCGCGGTCCGGGCCGGGCTGGACGCCATGCTGGCGGCGGCCCGCTCCGGCGAGTCGATGATCCCGCCGATGCTGGACGCGGTGCGGGCCGAGGCCACCCTGGGCGAGATCTGCAACGCCCTGCGCGACGAGTGGGGCACCTACCGGGAGTCGGCCACCTTCTGATCCCTCCCGCACGCCGAGAACCGCCCCGCAGAGCCTCTGCGGGGCGGTTCTCGCGTCGTACGGGCGGTGACCGGGCCCCCGGGGGCTCAGGTGTCGATCAGGCTGGGGAAGGGGCCCAGCAGCAGGTTGGTGAAGCGCCGGGTCCACTCCGCGGTGACCGGCTCGCCGCTCACCAGGATCCGGTGCTCCACGGTGCCCGCGATGGTGTCGAAGATGATGTCGACCTCCTCGCAGGCGGCGAGGGCGTCGCCGTCCGGGTCGAGCTCGCCGCGCGCCTGGGCGGCGGCCCGGCCCTGGCGGACCAGGTGCTTCTGCGGGTCCACGATCGACTCGCGGATCCGCCGGCGCAGTTGCGGGTCCCGGGTGCCCTCGGCGAACAGCGCGAGCAGCGCGGCCTGGGTCTCCGGGCGGGCCAGCAGGTCGGCGAACTGGCCGACCACCGCCTCGATGTCGGCGCGCAGGCTGCCGAGGTCGGGCATCACCAGGTCGTCGAAGAGGCTGGCGACCGCGTCGACCACCAGCTCGTTCTTGGACGGCCAGCGGCGGTAGAGGGTGGTCTTGGCGACCTTGGCGCGGGTGGCGACGTGGCCCATGGTCAGCCCGCCCCAGCCGAGTTCGGCCAGGGTCTCGCGGGTGGCGTCCAGGATCGCGCGGTCGGCGGCGACGCTGCGCGGCCGGCCCTTGGCGCGGGTGGTGGCGCCCTCCGGCCCGGGGGCGTCCTCCGGGCGGGGGTCGACCGGTGGCCCGGCGTCCGGGGTCGAGGGTGGCTGGGGGGCCGACACCGGGCCTCCTTGCGGTCTACCGGTAAGTAACTTGGGTGGGGCTGGTAACGGTAGCGACAAATCGCCCTCCAGGTCAGCCGGGCCGGACGGGAAAGTGGGGCAGCTCACGTCCCGGGAAGTCCACCGGGGGTTGCGGCGGGGGCACTCGGTGCAGTTACGCTACGACTCGTAGCGAAAGAAGCGACGACCAGGGCGCCGTCACCCGTGGGACGGGAACGGCGCGGGGCGCGGATGGGGATCCGCGCCGAACGGTTCAGGCTACCGGGGGGAGGGCTCCCCGACCGGGGGAAACCGGCGCCGCACAGCCCGTGCGGTGCGACTTTCCCGGCCGTTGGCGCCCGACACCCGCGCGGACGGGGGAGGATGGTGCCATGCAGCCACGGAATTCGCGTCTCAACAGCTCCGCCCTGCGCGGTGCGGTCGACCTCGCCGCAGTGAAGGCGGCCGGTGAGGCCGCTCAGAAGGCCGAGCAGGCCAGGGCCGAGCGGGCCCGTCAGGCGTCCGCCGCGGAAGCGGCGGGAGAGGTCCCCGCCGGGGGCGGCTACCCGCTCGTCATCGATGTCACCGAGGACACCTTCGAGGCCGAGGTCGTCCAGCGCTCCACCGAAGTGCCGGTGGTCATCGACTTCTGGGCCGAGTGGTGCGGCCCCTGCAAGCAGCTCAGCCCGATCCTGGAGCGCCTGGCGGAGGAGTACGCCGGCCGGATCGTCCTCGCCAAGATCGACGTCGAGGCCAACCCGCTGCTCTCCCAGCAGTTCGGCATCCAGGGCATCCCGGCCGTGATGGCCGTGGTCGCCGGCCAGCTGGTCCCGCTGTTCCAGGGCGCCGAGAGCGAGACCAACGTCCGCAAGGTGCTGGACCAGCTGATCCTGGTCGCCGAGCAGCGCTTCGGCGTGGTCGGCACCGGCGAGGCGGGCGCGGTCGGCTCCGCGCCGGCGGCCCCGGTACGCCCGGAGGACCCGGCGCTGTCCGCCGCGCACGACGCGCTGGACCGCGGCGACCTGGGCGGCGCCGTCCAGGCCTACGAGAACGTGCTCGCCGACGACCCCGGCAACACCGAGGCCAGGCTCGGCCTGGCCCAGGCGCAGCTGCTGCGCCGGGTGGAGGGCCTGGACCCGCAGGCGGTCCGTCACGCCGCCGCGGCCGACCCCAAGGACGTCGCGGCCCAGCTGGACGCCGCCGACCTGGACCTGGTGGGCGGTCACGTCGAGGACGCCTTCGGGCGCCTGGTCGACACCGTCGGCCGCACCTTCGGCGAGGACCGCGACACCGCGCGGCTGCGCCTGCTGGAGCTGTTCGAGGTGATCGGGGCCGAGGACCCGCGGGTCACCGCGGCCCGTCAGGCGCTGGCCCGCGTCCTGTTCTGATCCCGCGTCCGGCGGGCCGTCCGGGCCCGCCGTTGGCACGGCGTGTGACCTGCGGTGTCGCTGGTGATTTGGCGACATTACGGGCAGCCCGCCGGAGGTTTACCAAATCTTGACAACACCCGTGGACGGTCACCCTTGGTGGCCGTCCACGGGTGTTTCGCTGGCGTTTCCGGAGGATTTCTCCGTCACGAAACCTTCAATCCATGACTCTGGGTGACCAATCCGCCGGTTCCATGATCGCTGCCACCTGATGTTGGATTACCCGTCAGTAATGCACCCCTTGTGCTTCGCCCGGGATTCAAGCAGCATCGGCGACGCCCGGTCCCCAACTCTCCATCTCCCGACAGCCGGTCGGTGAAGCGGAGGTAGGGATCCCCGCCGGGCAGCCGTCGGCTCCGGCCGCCGGCAGAGGGCAGGGGGGTATCCGCGGTCCCACGGCGGTTCCTGTCCTTCGTACGGCCGCGCTGCCCGCGCGGTCGCTGGTTGTCGCTCGGGGGGTGGTCGCCGGTTGTGCCACGGCGCTCTCCGCTACCGAGGACGTAGCTCTCTCCCATCCCAGGCCCCCACCGGTGCGGGACGCACCGCACGGGAGCCGGAGATGTACGTCCCAGAAGGAGGACACGCATGTCCCAGACCTTTGGCAAGACCCGCTGGAAGCGCTTCGCCCTGGTGATGGTGCCGAGCCTCGCGGCCACCGCCGCGGTCGGCGTCGCCCTGGCCAACAACGCGCTGGCGGCCTCGTTCAGCGTCTCCGGCCAGAGCTTCAAGGTCACCGCCCAGGAGCTGCACGGCGAGAAGTTCGTGCAGTTCGGGTCGATCGACGCCGAGACCAACGGCACCCCGCACCCGGTCGCCATCTCCGCCTTCGACAAGGCGAAGATCAAGGGCCTGTGCCAGTCGGTCGTCACCGACCCCAACGTCATCCCGGGCCTGCCCTGGAAGCTTCCGAAGATCACGCTGCGCCTCGAGGCCGGCAACACGGACGACACCACCAAGCAGGTCGAGGCCACCAACCTGCTGATCGACCTCGACCAGCTGCAGGCCGACGCGACCTTCACCAACATCAACATCGGTCAGGACGCGTCGACCGTGAAGACCGAGGCGACCAAGGACTGGAAGTCCCCGCTCGGCCACGGCAAGCCCTCGGGCGCCGTCGGCTTCGCCCAGGCCGCCGAGAAGGCCGACCTGACCGACGTCAAGCAGACCGCCTGGGCCACCTCGGCCGGCACCTTCAAGCTCAACGGCCTGAAGCTCAACCTGCACACCGACGGTGGTCACGAGTGCTACTAGGCCGTTGACGGCCTGAGCGCCGCGACGACGGGGACGGGCCGGTCGGGCCCGCCGTCGTGACGGCATCCCGGGGGGACCGGGAGCGGTGAGTGTGCGCACCGCTCCCGGTCCCACCCATCCCTTTTTCTCCCTCGTTCACACCATCGAGGAGCTGCACGTGTCCAGCGCCCTTGCCGAATACCGGCCCGCCGAGCACGAGAACCCCGTCCAGTGGCTGCGTCGGGCGTTCCGTACCTTCCGCCGGACCCGGCCGTACTACGGCGGACTGCTGGCCATGTTCGCCGGCGTCCCGATCCTCTACTTCCCGTACGCCAAGCTGTCCCTCGGCGGCATGACGGTCTCCATGTCCACCACGGCCGGCGCCGGTTCGCTGATCATCGGCGTCCTGCTGATCGTGCTCGGGCTGACCGCCTGGTTCCAGCCGGCCATCCGGATCTTCGCGGGTGTCGCGACCACGCTGCTCACCCTGGTGGCCATCCCGGTCTCCAACCTGGCCGGTTTCGGCCTGTCGCTGCTGCCCGGCCTGATCGGCGGCGGACTGATGATCGCGTGGGCCCCGCTGCCGCCGAAGCCGGCGGTCGAGGAGGCCGACGAGGCCGAGGCGGGGACGGCCGAGCGCACCGCGACCGAGCAGGAGCCGCCCACCGACGTCCTGCCGGTCGTCCCGGAGCAGGCGGCCCTCCCGGAGCCGGGCGCGCAGCCGACCCTCCACCTGGAGAAGCCCGTTTCCGCCGAGGGCGGCATCCCGCAGCAGCCCGGTGGTCCGAAGGAGGTCCGGTGACCGAGCAGGAGTCGCCGAGGCTGCCCGAGCAGCGCTCGGCCCGCCATGCGGCACCCCGCACGCCGGTGCGGATACGGCTGCGCGGGCGCGCGCTGGCCATGGCCGCGGTGCCCACCGCGCTGCTGATGGCCGCCGCCTACACGCCGACCACGGCCGCCGCCGACCCGGCCGTGGGCAAGCCCTGCGCCACCGCCCCGGACGCCCCGCCGGTGATCGCGGAGACGCCGGTGCCCAAGAGCGAGCTGCCGCCGCCGGTGCCCGCTCCCACCGGGGCGCCGACCGGCGCCGCCACCGCGGCCCCGAGCGCGCCCGCCCCGCAGACCCCGGCCACGCCGGCCACCCCGCCCGCCGCGGAGCCGAGCACCGCGACGCCGTCCGCGGCCGTCGCCCAGCCGGTCCCGGCACTCGCCCCGGTCTCCACGGTCCGGACCGGGATCATCGACGACATCGTGGGCGGCATCAACGACCTGATCCACCCGGGCAGTTCGCCGTCCCCGGCGCCGGCCGCCGCGGAGGTCCGTCCGGCGGTCGCCCCGGCCCTGCCGGCGGCCCCGGCGCCCTCGGCCGGCACACCGAGCTCCGCGCCGAGCCCGAAGGCGTCCGGCAGGGCCACCGCCCAGCCGACGACCCAGTCCTCGGCGAAGCCCACGGCGAAGTCCACGACCAAGGCGCCGGCGAAGTCCTCGGCCCCGGCCACGCCGTCGGCCACCGCCACGCCGAGCGCCGACCCGAACTGCCAGGTCGACATCAGCGCCCTGAAGGCGGCCGGCAGCGCGGACAACCCGATCCTGGTGCCGGACCAGAACTGGACGCTGCAGACCACCCGGCTGGCGCTGCACGGCTCCCGCTTCATGGGCGTGGTCGAGGTGAGGACGCCGACCACCACCAAGCGGGTGCTGAAGTTCGTGGTGGACACCGTGGAGATCGACAATCTCGACATGTCGACCCTGGAGGGCAACGGCAAGACCTTCCACGTCAAGGGCGGCCCGGGCACCACGTCCACGATGCGCAAGGGCCCGGTCACCATGTACGTGGAGCGGCTCTCCGGCCACCTCTCCGGGATCATCGGCCTGCCGATCCCGATCGACCTGGGCGAGATCACCCTCACCCCGGACACCCTGCCGCAGTGGCTGTACGACCTGATCGGCGCCTTCCCGATCCCGCTGGACATGGAGCTCAAGGGCGTCACCGCGGTCCAGTCCGGCCAGTTCGGCGGCACCCTGACCATCCCGGGGATGCGGATGTTCAACGACGACGCCCCGTACGTCGGCGCCAAGTAGCCCGCCGGGCGGCCGAGACGCGAACGGCCCCCGCACCGTCCCAGGTGCGGGGGCCGCCTCGTGTCCGCGACGGGTCAGTCGCGGCTGCCCAGGTGGTGCACCTGGACCATGTTGGTGTTGCCGGGGATGCCGGGCGGGGAGCCGGCCGTGACGATGACGGTGTCGCCCTCGTCGAGCTCGCCGATGCGCAGCAGCTCGCGGTCGACCTGGGCCACCATCTCGTCGGTGGAGCCGACCTGCTCGGTCACGTACGCCTCGACGCCCCAGCTCAGCGAGAGCTGGTTGCGGGTCGCGGTGTCCGGGGTGAAGGCGATCACCGGGATCGGCGAGCGGTAGCGCGACAGGCGGCGGGCGGTGTCACCGGACTTGGTGAACGCGACCAGCGCCTTGCCGTTGAGGAAGTCGCCCAGCTCGCAGGCGGCGCGGGCGATCGAGCCGCCCTGGGTGCGCGGCTTGCGGCCCGGGTTCAGCGGCTGGAGGCCCTGGGAGAGCAGCTCCTCCTCGGCCTTCTCGGCGATCCGGCTCATGGTCCGGACGGTCTCGACCGGGTACTTGCCGACGCTGGACTCGGCGGAGAGCATGACCGCGTCGGTGCCGTCCAGGATGGCGTTGGCGACGTCGGAGACCTCGGCGCGGGTCGGGCGCGAGGCGTGGATCATCGACTCCATCATCTGGGTGGCGACGATGACCGGCTTGGCGTTCCGGCGGGCGAGCGTGATCAGCTGCTTCTGCACCAGCGGCACGCGCTCCAGCGGGTACTCGACGGCGAGGTCGCCGCGGGCCACCATGATCGCGTCGAAGGCGAGGACGATCTCCTCCATGGCCTCGACGGCCTGCGGCTTCTCGATCTTGGCGATGACCGGCACGCGGATGCCGACCTCGTCCATGACCTTGTGGACGTCCTCGATGTCGGCCGCGTTGCGGACGAAGGACAGGGCGACCATGTCGACGCCCAGCTCCAGGGCGAAGCGCAGGTCCTCCTTGTCCTTCTCGGACAGGGCGGGCACGTTCACGGCCGCGCCGGGGAGGTTGATGCCCTTGTTGTTCGAGAGCACGCCGCCCTCGACGACGACGGTCTTCACCCGGGGGCCGTCGACGCTGACGACCTCCAGGGCGATGACGCCGTCGTTGATCAGGACCGGGTCGCCGGGCTTCACGTCGCCGGGCAGGCCCTTGTAGGTGGTGCCGCAGATGTGCTGGTCACCGGGCACGTCTTCGGTGGTGATGGTGAACTCGTCGCCGTTGTCGACGGTCACCGGGCCGTTGGCGAAGGTCGCCAGACGGATCTTGGGACCCTGGAGGTCGGCAAGGACGCCGATGGCCTTGCCGGTGTCCTCCGAGACCTGGCGGACCTTGCGGTACCGCTCCTCGTGGTCCGCGTGGTTGCCGTGGCTCATGTTCAGTCGGGCGACGTTCATGCCCGCCTCGACGATGGCCTTCAGCTGTTCGTAGGAGTCCGTGGCCGGACCCAGGGTGCAGACAATTTTCGCTCGGCGCATATGGGTCAGTCTATCCGTTCGTGTTATAGGGGCATTCGGCACGAATCGCGAGAAATCGCCGACGAAGCGTCCCGAGGAGTGGGACGACGGGGTGTCAGTCCCCGGACGAGCGGTGCACCAGGGCGAACGCCTGCTGGGCGATCTCCAGCTCCTCGTCGGTGGGCACCACGGCGACCGCCACCCGCGCGTACGGCGGCGAGATGATCCGGGCCTCCCCGGAGCGCACCGCGTTCAGCTCCGGGTCCACCTCGATGCCCAGCCCCTCCAGGCCGGCGGTGGCCGCCGCGCGCACCGGGGCGGCGTTCTCGCCGACCCCCGCGGTGAAGGCGACCACGTCCACCCGGCCGAGCACCGCGTAGTAGGCGCCCAGGTACTTGCGCAGCCGGTGGACGTACGTACGGAAGGCCAGGTCGGCGGCCTCGTCGCCGTCCTCGGCGCGGCGCATGATCTCGCGCATGTCGTTGTCCCCGCACAGGCCCAGCAGGCCGCTGCGGCGGTTCAGCAGGTCGTCGATCTCGTCGACCGACAGCCCGCCGACCCGGTGCAGGTGGAACACCACGCCCGCGTCGATGTCGCCGGAGCGGGTGCCCATGACCAGGCCCTCCAGCGGGGTCAGGCCCATCGAGGTGTCCACGCAGACCCCGCCGGCCACCGCCGAGGCCGAGGCGCCGTTGCCCAGGTGCAGCACGATCACGTTGACCTCGGCCGGATCCTTGCCGAGCAGCCGCGCCGCGGCCCGCGAGACGTACTGGTGGGAGGTGCCGTGGAAGCCGTAGCGGCGCACCCGGTGCTCGTCGGCGACCGCGGTGTCGATGGCGTACCGGGCGGCGTGCTCGGGCAGCGTGGCGTGGAAGGCGGTGTCGAAGACCGCGACCTGCGGCAGGTCGGGGCGCAGCGCGCGGGCCACCTCGATGCCGGTGATGTTGGCCGGGTTGTGCAGCGGGGCGACCGGGACCAGCCGGCGGATCTCCCCGAGGACCTCGTCGGTGATCACGGTCGGCGCGGTGAAGCGCTGCCCGCCGTGCACCACCCGGTGGCCGATCGCGACGAGCTCGGGGGAGTCCAGGCCGAGGCCGTCGGCGGCGAGCTCCCCGGCGACGGCCTTGAGCGCCGCGCCGTGGTCGGCGAAGACCTGGAGCTCCTCGCGCCGCCCGCCGGTCCGCGGGGTGTGCAGCAGCCGCCCGTTGGCCTCGCCGATCCGCTCGACCAGGCCGGACGCCAGCCGGGAGCCGTCGAGCATGTCGATCAGCTGGTACTTCACCGACGAGGAGCCGGCGTTCAGAACGAGTACTCGCGTACCTTCACTCACTGCTCACGCGCTCCTGGGACTGGATCGCGGTGATCGCGACCGTGTGGACGATGTCCTCGACCAGCGCGCCGCGCGACAGGTCGTTGACCGGCTTGCGCAGACCCTGCAGGACCGGGCCGACCGCCACCGCGCCCGCCGAGCGCTGGACGGCCTTGTAGGTGTTGTTGCCGGTGTTGAGGTCCGGGAAGACCAGCACGGTGGCCCGCCCGGCGACCGGCGAGCCGGGCAGCTTGGTCGCCGCGACGTGCGGGTCCACCGCCGCGTCGTACTGGATCGGGCCCTCCACCAGGATGTCCGGGCGCAGCTCGCGCACCAGCTCGGTGGCCTTGCGGACCTTGTCCACGTCCGCACCCGAGCCCGAGGTGCCGGTGGAGTACGAGAGCATCGCGACCCGCGGCTCCACGCCGAACTGCGCGGCGGTGGCGGCGGACTGGATGGCGATGTCGGCCAGCTGCTGGGCGTCCGGGTCGGGGTTGACCGCGCAGTCGCCGTACACCAGGACCCGGTCGGCCAGGCACATGAAGAACACCGAGGAGACGATCGCGGCGCCCGGCGAGGTCTTGATCACCTCGAAGGCGGGCCGGATGGTGGCGGCGGTGGAGTGCACCGCGCCCGAGACCATGCCGTCGGCGATGCCCTCCTGGACCATCAGGGTGCCGAAGTAGCTGACGTCGGTGACCACGTCCATGGCCCGCTCGACGGTCATCCCCTTGTGCGCGCGCAGCTTCGCGTACAGCTCGGCGAACTGCTCGCGCAGCGGGCTGGTCGCCGGGTCCACCACGCGCACCTGGACGCGGTCCACCGTCGGGTCTTCGGGCGGCAGGGTGATGCCCAGGCCCGCGGCGCGGCGGCGGACGGCGTCCGGCTCGCCGAGCAGGGTGAGGTCGCAGATGTTGCGGCGCAGCAGGATCTCGGCGGCGCGCAGCACCCGCTCCTCGGTGCCCTCGGGCAGGACGACGTGCCGGCGGTCGGCCCGGGCGCGCTCCAGCAGCGCGTGCTCGAACATCATCGGGGTGACCCGCTCGGAGCGGCTCAGCTCGATCCGGCTGGTCAACTCGACGGTGTCGACGTGCAGTTCGAACAGACCGAGGGCGATCTCGGTCTTCCGCGGGCTGGCCGGGCCGAGCCGGCCCTCCAGATGGGTGAGGGCGGCGGCGGTGGGCCAGCTGCCCTCGGGGACCATCGCGACCGGGGTGCCGGGTGCGAGCCGGGCGGCGAGCGCCATGACGTTGGGCCCGGGGTGCTGGCCGAGGGTGAGCAGCACGCCGGCGATCGGCGGGGCCCCGGCGGCGTGCGCGGCCAGCGAGCCGATCAGCAGGTCGGCGCGGTCCCCGGGGGTGACCACCAGCGCGCCCTCGGTCAGCGCGTCCAGGAAGGTCGGCAGCATCGCGCCGCCGAAGACGAAACCGCGCACGTCCCGGGCCAGGCCCGCCGCGTCACCGGTCAGCAGCTCGGCCCCGGTGGCCTCGACCAGCTGCGCGACGGTCGGCGCGGCGAGCGCGGGCTCCTCGGGGATCACGTACGCGGGGATCGGCAGCTTCTCGGTGAGCGTGCGCTGGATGCGCTGCTTGGCGCCCGGCACGACCCGGTTGGCCACCATCGCGAGGGTGGCGCAGCCCAGGTCGGTGTACGCGCGGTGGGCGTTGCGGACCTCCGCGACCACGGCCTGCGCGTCCTCGCCGTGGCCGCCGACCACGGGCAGCACCGCGGCGCCGAACTCGTTGGCCAGCCGGGCGTTGAAGGCCAGCTCGTCGGGGATGTTGGTGCCGGCGAAGTCGGTGCCGAGCACCAGGACCGCCTGGCAGCGCCGCTCCAGCGCCCGGAACCGGTCGACCAGCACCGAGACCAGCTCGTCCTGGCCCTGCGCCGCCTGCAGCGCGGCGGCCTCCTCGTACGTCAGCCCGTACATCGCGTCGGCCGGCAGGTCCAGCCGGTACCGGGCCCGCAGCAGCTCCACGACGTGGTCGGAGCCGCCCTCTCCGGGGGAATGCGCGTGCACCAGCGGCCGGAACACCCCGACCCGGTCCACCTGGCGGGTGAGCAGTTCCATGACCCCGAGCTCGACCGCCTGCCGGCCGTCCCCCCGGTCGATCCCGGTCACGTACACGCTGCGCGCCACGTGGTCGCTCCGTCCCATCGTCTCGGCAAGTGGTCATCTCGACCATACATTCGCCCTCCGCGCATCCGCCCGCATGAGGCCCGCGCACCAGGAAGAAGGGACGAAGAGGGGACGAAAGGCCCTACGCGGGTCCCTGGTACGTGGGACCACCGGCGAGTTCGACGGAGACGCCGTGCGGGGTCTCGGTGATCCAGGCGTGGATCACGCGGCGGTCGATCAGCCAGCCGTTGGGGTGCTCCAGCCGGCCGCCCGGCCCCGGGGTCCAGCCGTCGGAGAGGAGCCGGGCGCGCAGGCGGGCGGCGACCTCGGCGGGTGGGAGGTCCGCGGCGCCGCGGACCGTGAGGGTGCGCAGGCAGCCGGCGAGGGCGCAGCCGCGGTCGGGCCCGGAGTCGGTCCCGACGGTGAGGTCCGCGGGCAGGGAGAGCGCCGCGGGATTCGGCTGGAAGCCCTCGTACGCGGAGAACGGGTAGAGGAGGAACACGGCGAACGCCCCGACCAGGGCGCAGGCGCCGAGCGTGACGGCCGAGCCGCCGACCCGGTGGCCCTCGTCCGCGGGACGGGGGCCGAGCGAGCGCCGCTCGACCAGCGCGCCCGCTGTCATCAGCAGGCCGGTCAGGACGGGGTACGCCAGATAGAGCTCGGCCTCGGCGCGCAGGAACAGCCGGTCGTTCCAGAGCGCGACCACGGCCGCCGCGTACGCGAGCAGCGGTACCGCGACGACGGCCCCGACCGTGCGGGTGCGGGCCAGCGCGGCCCAGCAGCCGAGCGGTGCCAGGACGTACAGCCACCCCAGGATCTCGAACACGCAGGCCCCCCACTGCTGACGTTCAGTCTCGGTGGGGAGCCTAGGGCCGGCCGGGGCGCAGGACAACGCCCCGGCCGGCCTCCCGGTTCGTTCCCGGACGGACGTCAGGCCGGGCGGAGCCAGAGGGTGGCGAGCGGGGGGAGGATCAGTTCGGCACTGCGGGGCTGGCCGTTCCACTCGACGGGTTCGGCCTTGACCGGGCGGGAGTTGGTGACGCCGCCGCCGCCGTACCGTTCGGCGTCGGTGTTGAGGGCCTCCTCCCAGAGCTGGTCGCGGCCGGTGAGGGCGGGCAGGCCGACGCGGTGGCCGTGGCGGACCACGGGGGAGAAGTTGCAGACGGCGACCAGCGGGGTGCCGTCGGCGGCGTACCGGACGAAGGAGAGCAGGTTGTCCTCGGCGGCGCCGCCGTCGAGCCAGCGGAAGCCGTCGGGGGTGGTGTCCTGCTCCCAGAGGGCGGGGGCGTCGCGGTAGGTCCGGTTGAGGTCGCGGACCAGGCGGCGCACGCCCTCGTGGCCGTCGGCGGCCGGCCAGCCCTCGTCGAGCACCCACCACTGCGGGCCGCTCTCGTGGTCCCATTCGGCGCCCTGGGCGAACTCCTGCCCCATGAAGAGCAGTTGCTTGCCGGGGTGGGCCCACATGAAGCCGAGGTAGGCGCGGTGGTTGGCGCGCTGCTGCCACCAGTCGCCGGGCATCTTGGAGACCAGCGCCTGCTTGCCGTGCACCACCTCGTCGTGCGAGATGGGCAGGATGTAGTTCTCGGAGTAGGCGTACACCATCGAGAAGGTGATCTCGTTGTGGTGGTATTTGCGGTGCACCGGCTCCTTGGACATGTAGACCAGCGAGTCGTGCATCCAGCCCATGTTCCACTTCAGGCCGAAGCCCAGGCCGCCGCTGTCGGTGGGCCGGGTGACGCCGTCCCAGGCGGTGGACTCCTCGGCGATGGTGACCACGCCGGGGCAGCGGCGGTAGACGGTGGCGTTCATCTCCTGCAGGAACGAGGCCGCGTCCAGGTTCTCCCGGCCGCCGTACCGGTTGGGCGTCCAGGCGCCGCCCTCGCGGGAGTAGTCGAGGTAGAGCATCGAGGCGACGGCGTCCACCCGCAGGCCGTCGATGTGGAACTCCTCGCACCAGTACACCGCGTTGGCGACCAGGAAGTTGCGGACCTCGGTGCGGCCGTAGTCGAACTCCAGGGTGCCCCAGTCGGGGTGCTCGGCGCGCAGCGGGTCGGCCGGCTCGTACAGCGGCTCGCCGTCGAAGCGGGCGAGGGCGAAGTCGTCCTTGGGGAAGTGCGCGGGCACCCAGTCGACGATGACGCCGATGCCGTGCCGGTGCAGGGTGTCGACCAGGTGCCGGAAGTCGTCGGGGCCGCCGAGCCGGGCGGTGGGGGCGTAGAAGCCGGAGACCTGGTAGCCCCAGGAGCCGCCGAAGGGGTGCTCCATGACCGGCATGAACTCCACGTGGGTGAAGTGCAGGTCCTTCAGGTAGCCGGGCAGCACCTCGGCGATCTGCCGGTACGTGGTGAGGTCGGGCCGCCAGGAGGCCAGGTGCAGCTCGTACACCGACATCGGCGCCCGGTGGTGCGGGGCGCTGCGGGCCCGGCGGGTCATCCACTCGTCGTCCTGCCAGACGTACGAGGAGTCGGTGACCACCGAGGCGGTGCCGGGCGGGCACTGGGTGGCCCGGGCCAGCGGGTCGGCCTTGTCGAGCACCCAGCCCTGGCGGGTGTGGATCTCGTACTTGTACTGGGTGCCCTCGCCCAGGCCCGGGACGAACAGCTCCCAGATCCCGGAGGAGCCCAGCGAGCGCATCGGGTGGCCGGTGCCGTCCCAGTGGTTGAAGTCGCCGATCAGCCGGACGCCGACCGCGTTGGGCGCCCAGAGCGCGAAGGCGGTGCCGGCGACGCCGTCGACGGTGCGCACGTGGGAGCCGAGCGCCCGCCAGAGCTGTTCGTGGCGGCCCTCGGAGATCAGGTGCAGGTCGAGCTCGCCGAGGGTGGGCGGGGTGCGGTAGCCGTCGTGCTGGGCCAGCGGCTCGCCGCCGGGGTAGGTCACCAGCAGCCGGTAGTCGGGCACCCGCGGGCCGGCCAGCAGACCGGTGAACAGGCCGCTGTGCTGATGGGTGAGCTCGACCCGGCCGTGCGCGGTCTCCACCACCACCCGCTCGGCGAACGGGCGCAGCACCCGCAGCGCGGTGCCGCCGTTGACCGGGTGGGCGCCGAGCAGCGCGTGCGGGTCGTGGTGCTGTCCGGAGACCAGCCGGTCCACCTCGGCCGGCGGCAGCGGGGCCTCCGGAAGCCGCAGCATCCCGTCCGCGGCGGGGACCGCCGCCGGGGGGACGGCGGCGGTGGGCCCCTTCGGGCCGGGCGCCTTCCGGCCGGCCCCCTGGACGCCGGACCCTTGGCCGCCGGCCGTCCGGGCGTTGGCCGCGTGGGTGCCGGGCCCCTGGGTGCCGGACCCTCCGGCGGCCCGGGGTGCGGCCGGGCGGGCGGCCGCCGGTGGCCGGGGCGCGGCCCGCCGGGCCGTCACGGGCTCGCGCTTGGGGGAGTCCGTGCCCCGGGCCAGGAAGGTGGCGGGCACGGTGCGGTCGGGGCGGCCGGGCGGATCGAGCGGCGTCACGGCGGGGTCCTCCTGGGGGACGGGCTTTCCGTGGGCGGTCTGGGGGCGGGGCGGACGACGGGGGAGAGGGGAGGGCCGCGTCAGACGGTGAGCGCGAGCCGGTTGATCGCGGCGAGCGGGATGGGCAGCCAGCCGGGCCGGTGGCGGGCCTCGTACACCACCTCGTAGACCGCCTTGTCGATCTCCAGCGCGCGCATCAGCTCCGGGGAGGCGGCCGGGTCGGTGCCCCCGCCGGCGGTGTAGCCGGCGCAGAAGGCGGTGCGGTTGCGCTGGGCCCAGGCGGCGGCCAGGTGGGCGAGCTCGGGGTCGGGCGGGCCGCCGGCCAGCAGGTGGGCGGCGGCGTAGTCGAAGGAGCGCAGCATCGCGGCGACGTCGCGCAGCGCGGTCTGCGGCTCGCGGCGTTCGGCGACGGACTTGGCGGGCTCGCCCTCGAAGTCCAGCAGCACCCAGCCGTGCGGGGTGCGCATGGCCTGGCCGAGGTGCAGGTCGCCGTGGATGCGCTGGACCGGCATGCCGTCCGGGTGGGCGTCGGCGAGCTGCTGGAAGGCGGTGCGCAGGGCGGCCCGGTAGCGCATCAGGCCGGGGACGGCGGCCACGGCGCTGTCCAGCCGGTCGGCCATGGCGGTGGCCAGCTGCCGGGTCTGGGTGCGGTCGAGGCGGGCGACCGGCATCGAGCGGGCGAGCACCCGGTGCACCTCGGCGGTGGCGCGGCCGAGCCGGTGGGCCTCGATGGCGAAGTTGCCGGGCGAGGGGTCGCCCTTGAGCCGGCCGACCTGGTCCAGGGCGAGCTCCCAGCCGTCCTCGGCCTCGGGCAGGTAGCGCTGGAGCAGTCCGAGGGTGGCGGGCTCGGCGCGCTCCAGCCGGCTCTCGAACCAGGCGGCGACCCGGGGGATGCGGGTGGAGCCGGCCCGGGAGAGCGCGAGGGAGAGTTCCAGGTCGGGGTTGGTGCCGGGGTGGATGCGGCGGAACAGCTTGAGGATGAAGGAGGTGCCGTAGATGACCGAGCTGTTGGACTGCTCGGCGGTGGAGGCGCGGCCGGGCAGGTTGGCGGGCAGCCCGGGGCCGGGGGTGCGGCGGAAGGACAGCGAGCCGAACCGGTCGCCGGTGGCGAGGTGCTCCAGCAGCCGCCCGGTCAGCTCCGGGTCGTGCACCGCGTCGTAGAGCACGGCGCCGTCGTGCGGGCCCTGGTTGAGCCGGCCGAGCACGGCGGTGGGCTCGATGCCGGACGGCTCGCCGGAGCGGGTGCCGAGCAGCAGCTGGTAGATGTCGCCGTGGGGCGCGCCGGTGGTGGCGTGCTCGACCCGCAGCAGCAGGTGCAGCAGGGCGGGGTCGCCGACCTGGAGCGGGGTGCCGACCACCGGTGTCAGACCGGTGATGGCCCGGCCCTTGCCGGCGTACCAGCGCTGGGTGGGGAGCCACTCGGCGATCAGCGGCAGGGCCGCCTGGACGAGTTCGCTGACCCCCAGCGCGGTTCTCCGGACCCCGGTGGAGCGCGTGCCCACCGTTCCGGCGGGGCCGGTGGGGGTGTCGCGGTGCACATGGGCTTGAGAACGGGAGGTTTCGGACATGACTCCCTTTCCCCGGAAGCGGGCGGACTGCCCGACGGGTCTGGCCGGGTCCGTCAGTCTTCCGGATTTCGGCGGCGCGGCGGCGACGGCACGCGAGCGGCGCTCGGGTGTCACGCCTTCGTGTGGGTGGCCGTTGGGCTGTTCTCCGTACGCGGTGGTACGCGGTGGTGCGCGGTGGTGCAGAGAACTCCGGGGGCGCGGGAGAGGTCGAACTCGCGCCCCCGGAGGGTTCGGTGGTGCTCGTGTGGGGTGGTGCGGGGATCCTGGCGGATCGTTACTTCGGGCGCCTGGTCCCGCTCAGCCGCGGGGGCTTGCGGAGCTGGAACCAGTAGAAGCCGTGGCCGGCGAGGGTCAGCAGGTACGGCCACTCACCGATCGAGGGGAAGCGCACCCCGCCGATCAGCTCGACCGGGTACCGCCCGCCGTACTGCCGCAGGTCCAGTTCGGTCGGCTGCGCGAACCGCGAGAAGTTGTTCACGCACATGACCAGGTCCCCCTCGTGCTCGCGCACGAAGGCCAGCACCGCGGGGTTGCTGGAGGGCAGTTCCGTGTACGTGCCGAGTCCGAACGCCGGATTGAGCTTGCGGATCTCGATCATGCGACGCGTCCAGTGCAGCAGGGAGCTCGAACTGCTCTGCTGCGCTTCGACGTTGGTCACCTGGTAGCCGTACACCGGGTCCATGATGGGCGGCAGACTGAGCCTGCCCGGGTCGGCGGAGGAGAAACCCGCGTTGCGGTCCGGCGTCCACTGCATCGGGGTGCGCACGCCGTCCCGGTCGCCGAGCCAGATGTTGTCGCCCATGCCGATCTCGTCCCCGTAGTAGAGCACCGGGGAACCGGGCAGGGAGAGCAGCAGGGCGGTGAACAGCTCGATCTGGTTGCGGTCGTTCTCCAGCAGCGGGGCGAGCCGGCGCCGGATGCCCACGTTGGCGCGCATCCGCGGGTCCTTGGCGTACTCCGCGTACATGTAGTCGCGCTCCTCGTCGGTGACCATCTCCAGGGTCAGCTCGTCGTGGTTGCGCAGGAAGATGCCCCACTGGCAGCCGTGCGGGATCTTCGGGGTCTTGGCGAGGATCTCCGAGACCGGGTAGCGGGACTCCCGGCGGACCGCCATGAAGATCCGCGGCATCACCGGGAAGTGGAACGCCATGTGGCACTCGTCGCCGCCCGAGGAGAAGTCGCCGAAGTAGTCGACGACGTCCTCCGGCCACTGGTTGGCCTCGGCCAGCAGCACGGTGTCGGGGTAGTCGGCGTCGATCTCCTTGCGGACCCGCTGGAGGAACTCGTGGGTCTCCGGGAGGTTCTCGCAGTTGGTGCCCTCGCGCGCGAACAGGTACGGCACGGCGTCCAGCCGGAAGCCGTCGATGCCGAGGTCCAGCCAGAACCGCAGCCCGGCGACCATCTCGTCCTGGACCCGGGGGTTGTCGTAGTTCAGGTCCGGCTGGTGCGAGAAGAACCGGTGCCAGAAGTACTGCTTGCGCACCGGGTCGTAGGTCCAGTTGGAGGTCTCGGTGTCGACGAAGATGATCCGGGCGTCCGGGTACTGCTTGTCGTCGTCGGCCCACATGTAGAAGTCGCCGTACGGGCCGTCCGGGTCCTCCCGGCTGGCCTGGAACCACGGGTGCTGGTCGCTGGTGTGGTTCATCACGAAGTCGATGATCACGCGCATGCCCCGGGCGTGCGCCGCGTCCACGAACTCCATGAAGTCGGCGAGGTCGCCGAACTCCGGGAGCACCGACTTGTAGTCGGCCACGTCGTACCCGCCGTCGCGCAGCGGCGAGGCGAAGAACGGCGGCAGCCAGAGGCAGTCGACCCCGAGCCACTGGAGGTAGTCGAGCTTGGCCGTGAGCCCCTTGAGGTCCCCGACCCCGTCGCCGTTGCTGTCCTGGAAGGACCGCACCAGCACCTCGTAGAAGACCGCACGTTTGAACCACTCGGGGTCCAGGTTCTTCTTCGAGGTCTCGGCGAAGGTGTCGTGGACGGGCTCGTTCACTGTCACGCTGGGTTCCTCCGAACCGTGAGGAGGTGAGCCGGCTCGGCTGAGGGATCGAGCCGGACGTAGTTGTGCCGGCCCCAGGTGTAGGCGGCGCCGGTGAGCTCGTCGTGGACCGCGAAGGGCCCGTCGCCGTCGAGGGTGACGGTGGCCTCCTGCACGTGGCGCGGGTCGAGGTTCACCACGGTGATCACGTGGTCGGTGAGGCCGTCGGGCGTGGTGGCGGTCTTGGAGAAGGCGAGCACCTGGTCGTTGTCGGTGGGGTGGAAGGTGAGGCCGCGCAACTGCTGGAGGGCCGGGTGGCGCCGGCGGAGCCGGTTCAGCACGGTCAGCAGCGGGGCGAGGGTGTCGGTACGGCTCCAGTCGCGCGGGCGCAGCTCGTACTTCTCGGAGTGCAGGTACTCCTCCGAGCCCGGGTGGGCCGGCTCGTTCTCGTACAGCTCGTAGCCGGCGTAGACGCCGAAGCTGGGCGAGAGGGTGGCGGCCAGGACGGCGCGGACCGCGAACGCGGCCCGCCCGCCGTGCTGGAGGTACTCGTGCAGGATGTCCGGGGTGTTGGCGAAGAAGTTGGGCCGCATGTAGGCGGCCGCGTCACCGCTGAGTTCGGTGAGGTACTCGGTGAGTTCGTTCTTGGTGGTGCGCCAGGTGAAGTACGTGTACGACTGGTGGAATCCGATCTTCCCCAGGGTGTGCATCATCGCGGGGCGGGTGAACGCCTCCGCCAGGAAGAGGACGTCCGGGTCGGTGCGGGCGATGTCGGCGAGCACCTTCTCCCAGAACAGCACCGGCTTGGTGTGCGGGTTGTCGACCCGGAAGATCCGTACTCCGTGCGACATCCAGAATCGAAGGATCCGGATGGTTTCCTTGACGATTCCATCGAAGTCCTGATCGAAGTTGATCGGGTAGATGTCCTGGTACTTCTTCGGCGGGTTCTCGGCGTACGCGATGGTGCCGTCGGCGCGGCGGCTGAACCACTCCGGGTGCTTGTTGACCCACGGGTGGTCGGGCGAGCACTGCAGGGCGAAGTCCAGCGCCACCTCCAGGTGCAGCGAGGCGGCCTCGGCGACGAAGTGGTCGAAGTCCTCGACGGTGCCCAGGTCCGGGTGGACCGCGTCGTGGCCGCCCTCCGGCGAGCCGATCGCCCACGGGGAGCCGACGTCGTGCGGACCGGCCGTCAGGGTGTTGTCCGGGCCCTTGCGGAAGGCCCGTCCGATCGGGTGCACCGGCGGCAGGTACACCACGTCGAAGCCCATCGCGGCGACGGCCGGCAGCCGCTCGGCGGCCGTGCGCAGCGTCCCCGGTACGGGCGGCTGGACGCCGGTCGGGTCGACCACCGCGCCCTCGGAGCGCGGGAAGAACTCGTACCAGGAGCCGTACAGCGCCCGCTCGCGGTCCACCTGGAGCGGCAGCGGACGGGAGGCGCTCACCAGTTCGCGCAGCGGGTACCGGGCCAGCAGGTCCATGACCTCGGGGGCGAGCGCGGCGGCCAGCCGGGACAGCGGCGGCAGACCGGTGTCGCGCAGCGCGTCCACCGCGGCCAGCACGTGCGCCCGGCCCTCCTTCTTGGGCACCCCGCCCGCGGCGCGCTCCAGCAGCAGGGCGCCCTCCTCCAGCACCAGCGCGGTGTCGATCCCGGCCGGCAGCTTCACCGCGGCGACCTTCCGCCAGGTGGCGACCGGGTCGCTCCAGGCCTCCACCAGGTACGACCAGCGGCCCGGCGCGGTCGGCGTCACATGGGCGCCCCAGCGGTCGCTGCCCTCCGCCAGCTCGCGCATCGGCGTCCACGGGCCGCTGCGCCCGCGCGGGTCGCGCAGCACGACGTTGGCGTTCACCACGTCGTGGCCTTCGCGGAAGACCGTGGCGGTGACCTGGAAGGTCTCGCCGACCACGGCCTTGGCCGGGCGGCGGCCGGCGTCTACGAGGGGGCTGACGTCCAGGACGGGGATGCGGCCGATCACGGTGTCGCTCTCTGTCGTCTTGCGGGCGGCTGGTTTGGCGGTCCTGCTGGTCTTGGCGGTGCTGCCGGAGGCGGGCTTCGCGGTGCCCGCGGCGGCCGGCTTCGCGGCGGCCCCGGCGGTGGTGGCCCTCGCGGTCGTGGCCTTCGCGGCGGTCCTCGTACCGGCCCTGGCGGGGGCCTTCGCGGTGGCCCCGGTCGCGGTGGCCTTCGCCGCGGTCCGGGCGGCGGCGCCGCCGGTGCC
>NZ_JBSGFD010000019.1:0-67692 GCF_053603215.1 Kitasatospora sp. NPDC004240
TTAACCCCCACAAGCCGACAACCGAGATGTTCACCGGTGGGACGGGATTTCTGAGGTGGGCTCTCCCGAGCCGGGCGGGCGCGGCCCCGGCGGGGGCGGCCTCGGCCGGGGCGCGCTTGGTGGCGGCCGGCGCGGCGGGCGCGGCGCCGGCGAGCAGCGGGTCCCCGCCGCTCTTCTCCTTGATGGCCTCGATCAGCTGGCTCTTGCGCAGGCGTCCCGTGCCGCTGATGCCGAGCGTCGAGGCGAGCTTCTGCAGCTCGGCCAGGACGAGACCGTCCAGGCCCGCGGCGGCGCTGCGACGGCGCCGGGCGGGAGCCGCGGGGGCGGTGGCGTCCGACGCCTCGGCGTCCGGGCGCGCGCCCATCAGATCGGTGGTGTCGCTCACTAAGGGTCCTTCCCTGGAGCGGACGTCGGCCTGTCTGGCTCGGCGACCGGTTGTGCTGTCCTGACCAACGCTCGACTGCGTCGGTCCGAGGCGGTGATCCCCCGAATGGCGTATCCAGTCGGGAGAGAGCTGCGAGGTGCGGTGCGTAAGCACGGTGGTGCTGAGTGGCGCGGTGGGCCGGTCGTACACCGACCTTCCCCCGGCCTCCGGCCGGAGCAACCCCCACGCTGCCTGCGAATCCCGGGCCCCCGTCGCGTGACGGCGGCCCGCGCTCCGCCCGTCCTGGCCTCAGGTGGGAGGCCGCGGGTGGGAGTCAGGTGCCGTCACGGCTTCGGGATGCGGCCGCATTCGCGCAGGCAGGCTGCGTACGCGCTGCGGTGGGCTCCCGGAGAATCGTCGCCCCGTACATCGCCGGGACTCCGCGGCAGCGGAGTGCTGGGATCGGGACGCGGCGCACCGAGCCCCGGAGGGCACCTGGTGCAGCAATGAGGTTAACACTACCGACCCCCTCAGACATTCCCCAGCCTTGCGCTTGCCAATCGTGTCCGGAGGACCCGGCTCCGGCGGCACCGCGCCGGGCCCCTCGGACGGGGCGGTGCTCAGCCGTCGAGCGGGAGCACCGAGGCGCCGGCGCGGTCCAGCTCCAGCCGGTGCGCGGAGAACTCCGGGCCGGCGAAGTCGGCCAGCTTCTCGGCGCCGGCCTCGTCGGTGAGCGCCAGGACGGTCGGTCCCGCCCCGGAGATCACCGCGGCCACGCCCTCGGCGCGCAGGGCGGCCACCAGGGCGGCGCTGTCCGGCATCGCCGAGGCCCGGTAGTCCTGGTGCAGCCGGTCCTCGGTGGCGGCCAGCAGCAGCTCGGGGCGCCGGGTCAGGGCCTCCACCAGCAGCGCGGCACGACCGGTGTTGGCGGCGGCGTCGGCCAGCGGCACGCTCTTGGGCAGCAGGCCGCGGGCGGTCTCGGTGAGCACCTCGGTGCCCGGGACGAAGACCACCGGGACGACCTGCGGGGACGGCTCCAGCGCGATGGCCTTGGCGGACTCCTCGTCGGTCCACGCCACCGTGAAGTTGCCGCGCAGGCAGGCGGCGACGTTGTCCGGGTGGCCCTCCAGCTCGGAGGCGAGGGCCAGCAGCGCGTCGTCGTCGAGGGCGGACGGGCCGCCGATGGTGACCGCGCGGGCGGCCACGATGCCCGCGCAGATGGCGGCCGAGGAGGAGCCCAGGCCGCGGCCGTGCGGTATGCGGTTGGCGCAGACCACTTCGAGGCCGCGCGGCTGTCCGCCGAGGCGGTCGAAGGCGGCGCGCATCGAGCGGACCAGCAGGTGGCGCTCGTCACGGGGCAGGGTCTCGGCGCCCTCACCGGCGATGTCGACGGACAGTCCGGAGTCGGCGACCCGGACGACCACGTCGTCGTACAGACCCAGTGCGAGTCCGAAGGCGTCGAAGCCGGGGCCGAGGTTGGCGCTGGTCGCGGGAACCCGGACCCGGACGGCGGCGGCACGGAACGCAGGACCGGCCATGCGGTGGACTCTCCTGGGGAAATCGGGCGGCGCGAAGCGCGTCGGTGCGAGGGTGGGGGCGGGCCGCGGGCCCCGGCCGGGGCGGACGGTCACAGTCGATGGCGCGGTCCGCGACGGGACCGGGCCCGGGGCATGTGCCACACGGCCGGACCCAGAGTATCGAAGAGAGGTTCCACAGCGGTACACCCCGTGGGCCCTCGGTCTGGTGTGTTGCCGGTTCTGGCCGGAATTCGCGCCGGAGGCACTCCGGAATGGCGCCGGAATGGTCGAGGGAATTGACACAAAAGTGTCAGTCGAAGACGGCGGCGGACCGACCCCCGAAAGGGTCGGTCCGCCCCCCGCCCAGTTGCGACCGAATCGGATTCTTGACCGTGTTCGGCCCGATCCGCGGACGGTTCAGCCCAGCAGTCCGAGGCGCCGCGCGGCGGCCTCCGGGTCGATCGGGACGATCTGCGGCTGCGGCGCGCCGGCCACCGCCCAGTCCGGGTCCTTGAGGCCGTTGCCGGTCACCGTGCAGACGATCCGCTGGCCCGGGTCGACCAGTCCGGCCTCCGCCTTGGCCAGCAGACCGGCCACCGAGGCAGCCGAGGCGGGCTCCACGAAGACGCCCTCCTGCGCGGCCAACAGCCGGTAGGCGGAGAGGATCTGACGGTCGGTCACCTTGTCGATGAGGCCGCCCGACTCGTCCCGCGCGGCGAGCGCGAAGTCCCAGGAGGCCGGGTTGCCGATCCGGATCGCGGTGGCGATGGTCTGCGGCTTGAGCACCGGGGCGCCGTCGACGATCGGGGCCGAGCCCGAGGCCTGGAAGCCCCACATCCGCGGGGTGCGGGCGGCCAGGCCGTCCGCCGCGTATTCGCGGTAACCCTTCCAGTACGCCGTGATGTTGCCCGCGTTGCCGACCGGCAGGACGTGGATGTCCGGGGCGTCGCCGAGCATGTCCACGATCTCGAAGGCGGCGGTCTTCTGACCCTCGATCCGCACCGGGTTCACCGAGTTGACCAGCGCCACCGGGTACTTCTCGGACAGTTCACGCGCGAGGGTGAGGCAGTCGTCGAAGTTCCCGTCCACCTGGAGGATCTTCGCGCCGTGCACCAGCGCCTGGCCCATCTTGCCGAGGGCGATCTTGCCCTGCGGCACCAGCACCGCCGAGACCATCCCGGCGCGCACCGCGTAGGCGGCGGCGGAGGCCGAGGTGTTGCCGGTGGAGGCGCAGATGACGGCCTGCGCGCCCTCCTCCTTGGCCTTGGAGATGGCCATCGTCATCCCGCGGTCCTTGAAGGAGCCGGTCGGGTTGGCGCCCTCGACCTTGAGGTAGACCTCGCAGCCGGTGCGCTCGGAGAGCACCTGGGCGGGGACGAGCGGCGTGCCGCCCTCCAGCAGGGTGACCACGGGCGTGCTGTCGCCGACCGGCAGACGGTCGCGGTACTCCTCGATCAGGCCGCGCCACTGGTGGGTGTGGGCGCCTCTGTCGATCACGGCGTTCATGGCTGTTCCTACTCCCCTTCGACCCGCATGATGCTGGCCACGTCGCGCACGCTGTCCAGTGCGCGGAGCTTGTCCACCGTCGCCGACAGCGCGGCGTCGGTGGCGCGGTGGGTGACCACGACGAGCGAGGCGTCGCCGTCGCGGCCCTGCTGGCGCACGGTGTCGATGGAGACACCGTGCTCGGCGAAGACGGACGCCACCTGGGCGAGCACACCCGCGCGGTCGTCCACGTCCAGGCTGACGTGGTAGCGGGTGACGACCTCGTCCATCGGCTTGGCCGGCAGCCGGGTGTACACCGAGTCACCGGGACCGGTGGCGCCGGCGAGCTTGTTGCGGCAGACCGCGACCAGGTCGCCGAGCACCGCGGAGGCGGTCGGCGCGCCACCCGCGCCCGGACCGTAGAACATCAGCCGCCCGGCCGCCTCGGCCTCGACGAACACCGCGTTGTACGCCTCGCGGACCGAGGCCAGCGGGTGCGACAGCGGGATCATCGCCGGGTGCACCCGCGCGGTCACCGAGCCGCCGTCGGCGGCCCGCTCGCAGATCGCGAGCAGCTTGACCACGCAGCCCATCTCCTTCGCCGAGGCGATGTCGGCGGCGGTCACCTCGGTGATGCCCTCGCGGTAGACGTCCGCCGCGGTGACCGTGGTGTGGAAGGCGATGCCGGCCAGGATCGCGGCCTTGGCGGCGGCGTCGAAGCCCTCCACGTCGGCGGTCGGGTCGGCCTCGGCGTAGCCCAGCGCGGTGGCCTCCTCCAGCGCCTCCGAGTAGCCGGCGCCGGTGGTGTCCATCTTGTCGAGGATGAAGTTGGTGGTGCCGTTGACGATGCCCAGCACCCGGTTGACCCGGTCGCCGGCCAGCGACTCGCGCAGCGGGCGGATCAGCGGGATCGCGCCGGCCACCGCGGCCTCGTAGTAGAGGTCCACCCCGGCCCCGGCGGCGGCCGCGTGCAGTTCGGTGCCGTCCTTGGCGAGCAGCGCCTTGTTGGCGCTGACCACCGAGGCGCCCTGCCGGAACGCCGAGAGGATCAGGTGTTTGGACGGCTCGATGCCGCCCACCACCTCGACGACCACATCGATGTCGCCCCGGTTGACCAGGGCCTCGGCATCGGTGGTGATCAGGTGCTCCGGGACGCCCGGACGCACCCGGCCGGCCCGGCGGACCGCGATGCCGGCGAGCTCGACCGGCGCGCCGATGCGCGCGGCGAGGTCGGCGGCGTCCGTCGTCATGATGCGCGCCACCTCGGAGCCCACCACACCACAGCCCAGCAACGCCACCTTCAGCGGCCGCGTACGCATCATCCGACTCCGCTCTGCATTAGTCGTGCTCTCGGTTTCCGGCGGTTTTTTCGGGGTCCGCCGGAAGTTCGGTCCGTACCAGTCTCCGGGACTTTCCGCACGGATCTACGGTCGTTCCATGATCTGAGACGAGGATTTCGTCATCCGATATCGAGACGCAGGAGATCCTCCTCCGTCTCGCGCCGGACGATCACCCGGGCCGCGCCGTCCGCGACGGCCACCACGGGGGGCTTGAGGGCGTGGTTGTAGTTGCTCGCCATCGAGCGGCAGTACGCGCCGGTGGCGGGCACCGCGATCAGGTCGCCCGCGGCCAGGTCGGCCGGCAGGAAGGCGTCCCGGACCACGATGTCGCCCGACTCGCAGTGCTTGCCGACCACCCGTACCAGCATCGGCTCCGCGTCACTGGTACGCGAGACCAGGGCCACCGAGTACTCGGCGTCGTAGAGCGCGGTACGGATGTTGTCGGACATCCCGCCGTCCACGCTGACGTAGGTGCGCAGACCCTCCAGCGGCTTGACGGTGCCCACCTCGTACAGCGTGAAGGCCGTCGGGCCGACGATCGCGCGGCCGGGCTCGACGCTCAGGCGCGGGGCGGCCAGGTCGGCGGCGGCGCACTCGCGGCGGACGATCTCGGCCAGCGCGGCCGCGATCTCGGCCGGCTCGCGCGGGTCGTCGTCGCTGGTGTACGCGATGCCGAGGCCGCCGCCGAGGTCGATCTCGGGCAGCTGCACGCCGTGCTCGTCGCGGATCTGCGCCAGCAGGCCGACCACCCGGCGGGCGGCGACCTCGAAGCCGGCCGTGTCGAAGATCTGCGAGCCGATGTGCGAGTGGATGCCGCGCAGCTCCAGGCTGTCCGGGTGGGCCAGCACCCGGCGCACGGCCTCCGCGGCCGCCCCACCGGTGAGCGAGAGCCCGAACTTCTGGTCCTCGTGCGCGGTGGCGATGAACTCGTGGGTGTGCGCCTCGACGCCGACGGTGACCCGGATCAGCACCCGCTGGCGCACGCCCTGGCGATCGGCGATCGCGGCCAGCCGCTCGATCTCCTCGTAGGAGTCGACCACGACGTGCCCGACGCCGGCCTTGACCGCCTGCTCCAGCTCGGGGACGGACTTGTTGTTGCCGTGCAGCGCGATCCGCTCGCCGGGCATCCCGGCGGCCAGCGCCACGGCCAGCTCGCCGCCGCTGCACACGTCGACGTTCAGGCCCTCCTCGTGCAGCCAGCGCACGACCGCCTTGGAGAGGAAGGCCTTGCCCGCGTAGTACACGTCCGCGTCGGTGCCGAAGGCGTCCCGCCAGGCGCGGGCGCGGGCACGGAAGTCCTCCTCGTCCATGAGGTACGCGGGGGTGCCGAACTCGGCGGCCAGCCGCTTGACGTCCAGGCCGCCGACGGTCACGACGCCCTCGGCGTCGCGCGCCACCGTCCTCGACCAGACCTTGGGGTCCAGCGCGTTGAGGTCGGCGGGCGGGGCCTGGTAGTGGCCCTCGGGCAGCACGTCACCGTGACGGGGACCTGCGGGATGTGCGGAGCGGCTCATGATCTTCAGTCTTCCTGGACCTATGGCGAGGGGCGGTGGACGGTCCCCGTTGACCGTCCACCGCCCCCGGCTGTGCGCTGGGGGTTGGTGCTACATCCGCTCGGGGGCCGTGACGCCGAGCAGCGTGAGGCCGTTGGCCATGACCGTTCGCGTGGCCTCGACCAGCCACAGCCGGGCCCGGTGCGTGTCCGTGAGCTCCTCGTCGCCCTTCGGGAGGAACATGCAGTTCTCGTACAGGCGGTGGTACTTGCCCGCGAGCTGCTCCAGGTAGCGCGCGACCCGGTGCGGCTCGCGCAGCTCGCCGGCCGTGGCCAGCACCTTCGGGAACTCGCCGAGGACGCCGAGGACGTCGTTCTCCCACTGGGTGGAGAGCAGCTCGGGTTTGAAACCCTCGGCCGGGCCCTTGTCGACACCGAGCTCGGCGGCCTTGCGCGCGACGCCGCACATCCGGGTGTGCGCGTACTGCACGTAGTAGACCGGGTTCTCGTTGGTCTGGCTGGTCAGGACGTTGATGTCGAGCGTGATCGTGGAGTCGGTGGGCGTACGGCCGAGGGTGTAGCGGGCCGCGTCCACGCCGATCCAGTCGACGACGTCGTCGATCGTGATGATGTTGCCGGCCCGCTTGGACATGCGGACCTCCTCACCGTCACGGATCATCTTCACGAACTGGCCGATGCGGACCTCGATGTTGCGGTCCATGTCGTCGCCCGCGCAGGCCACGATGGCCTTGAGGCGGTTGACGTAGCCGTGGTGGTCGGCGCCCAGCATGTAGACCGAGACGTCGGAGCCGCGGTCCCGCTTGGAGAGGTAGTAGGCGGCGTCGGCGGCGAAGTAGGTGGTCTCGCCGTCGGCCTTGATCAGGACGCGGTCCTTGTCGTCGCCGAAGTCGGTGGTGCGCAGCCAGATGGCACCGTCCTGCTCGAAGACGTGGCCCTGCTCGCGCAGCCGCTCGATGGCCTTCTCGACGGCGCCGGAGTCGTGCAGCGACTTCTCCGAGAACCAGGTGTCGAAGTGCACGCCGAACTCGTCCATGGAGCGCTTGATCTCCGCGACCATGAGCTTGAGGCCCTCGGCGCGGAAGACCTTGAGCTGCTCGTCCTCGGACAGGTCGAGCACGCCCGGGACGGCGTCGGTGATCGCCTTGGCGATGTCGACGATGTACTCGCCGACGTAGCCGCCCTCCGGCACCTCGCGACCGTTCGCGGCGGCGTGCAGCGAGCCGGCGAACTTGGAGATCTGCACGCCGGCGTCGTTGAGGTAGTACTCGGTGGTGACCTCGGCGCCGGTCGCCTTCAGCACCCGGGCGAGCGAGTCGCCGACGGCCGCCCAGCGGACGCCGCCGATGTGGATCGGGCCGGTCGGGTTGGCGGAGACGAACTCCAGGTTGATCTTCAGGCCCTTGAGGGCCTCGTTGCGGCCGTACGCGGCGCCGGCCTCGACGATCGTGCGGGCGAGCGCGCCCTGGGTCGCGGCGTCGAGGGTGATGTTCAGGAAGCCCGGCCCGGCGATGTCGACCTTCGCGACCCCGGGCAGCACTCGCAGGCGGTCGGCCACCAGGTCGGCCACGGCTCGCGGCGGCCTGCCGGCCGCCTTGGCGAGCTGGAGGGCCACGTTGGTCGCGTAGTCGCCGTGGTCCCTGTTCTTGGGCCGCTCCACCGTCACGTGCTCGGGCACGGCGACGGCCAGCTCGCCCGCCTCGACGGCGGCGCGCACTGCGGCCTGGACTGCCTGGGAAAGCTCTGCGGGTGTCACGACGCCAAGCGTAGGCGAGACGGGGGCACCGCCCGCCACTCGGTTTGCCCGTTGAGACGGGCATCGGCGGTGGTCAGCGGCGATCTCTCCCGGCCGTGTTCGCTGAGGGCTGAATCGGCGGGCCGCTCGGGCGGTCGGCTCAGTAGCCCGCGTCCCCGAAGCCGTATGCGTAGCCGCCGGGCCGTCCGTCGCCCCGGCCGAGCGCCATCAGCCGCCACACCAGGGCCACCAGGTCCGCCGGATCGAAGGGCTTGCCGAGGTAGCCGTCCACCCCGACCGACTCACCCCGGTCGAGGTCCGCCGGGGTGCAGGCGCTGACGATCGCGATGGGCAGCCGGCTCGTCCCGGGGGCGGCGCGCAGCCGGGCAGCCGTGCGCAGCCCGTCCAGCCGCGGCATCACGACGTCCAGCGTCACCACGTCGGGCCTCACCCGGCGGACGACCTCCAGGCACTCGGCACCGTCGGCGGCGGTCACCACCTCGAAGCCCTCCAGCTCCAGGTTGACCCGGATCAGCTGGCGGATCACCTCGCTGTCGTCCACCACGAGGACCCGCCCGGACACTCCCGACACCTCACCGAGGGTATCGGCGCGCCCGGCACCCCGTCCGGCCTTTGCGCACTTCCGCCACCCACCCCGCCGTCCACCCCCGCGCGGGCGCGCGCACGCTCCGCCAAAACCCGTGCACGGAGCACGGCCTGAGCCTGGTAATGTTCTCCACGTCGCAGCAAGCGGGCGACGACAGCAGGCCCCCGTAGCTCAGGGGATAGAGCACCGCCCTCCGGAGGCGGGTGCGCAGGTTCGAATCCTGCCGGGGGCACTTCGCGAGAAGTGCAACGAAGGCCCGGGTCGGTGGAATTGTCCACCGACCCGGGCCTTCGGCGTTCTCCGGGGCGGGCCCGGGTGGGGTCAGAGTCTCGTGGCGCTGCCGACGACGCGCTGAGGGGTGATCCGGATGACGATGCGGACGGCCTCGGGCGGCAGGTCCAGGTACTCCCGGCCGGCGCCGGGGCCCTCGTAGCGCTCGGCGAGCTCGACGGCCAGCGCGCGGCCGGTGTCCTCGGTGACGGTGGCGTGGCCCCGGACCTCGGCGTAGACCAGCGGGTCGTCCAGGGCGTAGACGGTCAGGCTGACCCGCGGGTCGCGGCGGACGTTGCGGTCCTTGGCGCGGCCGGCCTGGCTGGAGATCACCAGGTCGTCGCCGTCCCGGCCGACCCAGACCACCGAGGACTGCGGGGAGCCGTCGGCGGCCAGGGTCGCGAGGACGGCGGGGTTGGGGTCGTCCAGGAGCTTGCGGACGGCGGGGCTCAGGGTCACTGTCATGATCTTGACGGTAGCCCCGGACCCGCCGCCCGCGCAGCGGGTTCCGCGATCCCGGCGGGCCGTCCCGGTACGGGCCGGGCCGGGTCAGCCGGCGGTCGGGGCGGCGAAGGTCTCCGGCGGGCCGAAGTCCGAGAAGGTGACCTTGTTGGTCCCCTGGTGCCCACGCATCGGCAGCCGCTGCTCGAAGTAGATGGTGCGGCCCTGGGCGTCGATCCACTGGTCCAGGTCGAAGCCAGTGACGCCCTTCGACTTGTAGGAACGGTAGGCGCGCGGGTCGATCTCGGCGATCTGCTCGATGTCGAGGTGGCCGGCGAGGTGGAAGACCGGCACGCCGTCGCGGGTCTCCATGCCCTTGCGGGCCGCCGGCCCCTGGGCCAGCAGCAGCTTGGCGTACTCGGTGTAATCGCCCTGCGCACTCTCGGCGGTACGCGGGCCCTTCATCCACGCCTTCCCGGGGTCCGAGAGGTCGCGGACGTACATGGCGTCCGCCGTCACGATCGTCTCCATCCGGACGGACTTGTCGGACGAGCGCATCTCGGCGCGGCCGGTGAACGGGACGCCCAAGTTCCCTCACATGGTCGCCGTCATGACCGTCTCGCCGTCGAGCTCGGTCACGGCGGTCATGGTCACCGCGTACGGTCGCTTGCTCGCGCCCGCCAGGGCCTGCTCGGGGTCGAAGGCGCCCGGAACGGTCGGCGTGGCGCTCGCGGCGGTCGCGGTTGCGGATGCGGTCGCGGTTGCGGATGCGGTCGCGGTGGCCGAGGCGGTCGCGGCGGCCGAGGCGGTCGCGGCGGCGGTCGCCGGGGCGGCGGCGCCGTCCTCCTTGCAGCCCGCGACGGCCGTGAGGAGGATCGCCGTGGCGACGGCGGTGAGCGCGGTGGTGCGGCGCATGGTGAAGGGGTCCCCCGGGTTCGTACGGATCATTGCGGGCCGAGCTTGTCACGCCGTCGGGCCGGTGATCGAACTGATTTCCGGGGGAACGGGTCAGCCGGTGATCGGGGCCGCGAAGGTCTCCGGCGGGCCGAAGTCCGAGAGGGTGACCTTGATGACCATCACGGCGCCGCCCGGCGTCGTGGCGGTCTGCTCGACGTAACGGGTCCGGCCCTGGGCGTCGATCCAGAGGTCGATGCCCAGGCCCGAGCCCGACGACTTGAACATGCGGTGGGTGACCGGGTCGCTCCCGGCGATCTGCCCGGCGTCGAGGCGGCCGGCGAGGTGGAAGACCGGCACGCCGTCACGGGTCTCCATGCCCTTGCGGGCCGCCGGCCCCTGGGCGAGCAGCAGCCTGGCGTGGGCCGCGTAGTCGGGCGAGCCGACATCGGGGGTCGTCGTCCTGGTCCACGGGGCGCCGGGCGTGTCGGCTTCACGGCGGTAGGTGGCGTCGGCGGTGATGACGAACTCCTGCGCGAGGCCGATCGTGGTGGACCGGATCTCACCGCGGCCACCTTCGGCGGTGTTGCGGTTCTGCCGGAGCTTCGCCGTCACCGCGGCGGTGCCGGCGACCTCGTTGGTCATCTTCACGGAGACCGCGTACGGCTCCTTGCTCGCGCCCGCCAGGGCCCGCTCGGGGTCGAAGGCCGCCGCGTCGGCTGCCGGCGCGGAGGCGGAGGCGGTGACGGACGAGGACGCCGCCGGAGCGGCCTTCCCGCCGCCGTCGCCCTCGCAGCCTGTCAGGAGGGTGAGGACGATCGCCGCTGCGGCGGCGGTGAGGACGGTGGTGCGACGCATGGTGAACAGGCCCCCCGGCTTGAGTGGATCAACGCGTGACCGAGCCTGCCATACGAACTGAACATGTTCAAACTGGCGGGTAGGGAAGCTCAGGAGGCCGCGGCCACCGCCTCCGCGTACAGCGCGGTGATGCCGTCGTCGAAGAGCACGCTGTACGAGGTGTCCGGGTCGTCGCCGCCCTCCTGGTGGCCGCCGATCGCGCCGATCACCCGGCCCGTGACGGTGCTGATCCAGGGGCCGCCGCTGGTCCCGCCCGGGTAGTCGGGGCAGTCGATGACGCGCTGGTGGGCGCTCTCGCGGCCGGTGGTGTTGGTGCAGAGCCGGACCGTCTCCTCGTCGCTCGGGTAGCCGTAGAGGCGCACGGCGGTGCCGACGGGCTCGCCGGTGCCCAGCTCGTTGCCGCCGACCACAGACTCGACGGTGCGCCCGGCGCTCGGGGCGGTCTCCAGGATGGCGAAGTCCTCGTCCTCGTCGCCGTCGGACGACCAGCCGGACGTGGTGTGCACGGCGGTGACCTGCCAGCTGCCGTACGGGGCGGCGCCGTCGTGGTAGCCGGGGACGAAGGTGATGCCGGCCGGGTCGTCCAGGCAGTGGGCGGCGGTCAGCAGCAGGTTGCCGGTGACGCTGTGCAGCACGCTGGCGGTGCAGAAGTGGTGACCGGCCTCGACCGTGCCGCTGAACAGGGCGCCCACGCCGGCCGACTCGGGCGGCGCGGACGAGGACGGAGCCGACGAGGACGGCGCCGACGAGGGCACGGCCTCGTCCGCGGCCCCGGCCCCGCCCGCGGACGGCAGGGCGGACGCCCCGGCCGACGGCAGGGCGGACGCCCCGGCCGACGGCGGGGCGGTGGCCGAGGCGGCCCGGGTCGCCGGGGGCCGGTTGCCGCTCAGCAGGCCCGCGGCGGCCAGGGCGCCGAGGGCCAGCAGCAGCACCGGGGCGAGCAGTCGGCGGCGACGGGGTCTGCGGCGGTGCTGGCCCATGGGTCGTCGCTCCTGGCCTCGGCGGTACGGGTTCCGTCCGAAGTCTGGTGCGGCGCTCTTGCGGGGCGGTGAGGCCCTGCTGTGAGCCGGATGAGAAAGCTACGGGGCCAGGGGCTGGGGCCGGCCGAGCCCGAGATCCCCGGCGGTGGCGAAGGCGGTGTGGGTGCCCGCCGTGGTGCAGGCGTGCGCGCCGGCGACGGAGCCGGCCCGGGCGCACTCCAGCGGTGTCCGGCCGGCGAACCGGGCTGCCAGGAAGCCGCTCACGAAGGCGTCCCCGGCGCCGTTGGTGTCGACCACCGGACGGCCGGGGTCGACGGCGGGCAGGTGCTGGAGCGGGGCGTCGCGGGTGAGCAGGTAGCTGCCCTCGGCGCCGGCGGTGGCGGCCACGAGCTCGGCGCGGCCCTCGGCCAGGACCGTCCGCATGACCTCCTCGTGGCGGCCGCGGCAGCCGGCCACCGAGAGGAAGACCAGGTCGGCGTTGACCGCGTAGTGCCGGTGGTGGGGGTTGCGGCCGTCCCAGTCGTGCAGGTCGGTGGAGGAGGTGCGGCCGAGCCGCCGGATGTCCTCGAACATGTCCCGGTTGGTGCCGGTGATGGACAGGTGGACGTGGCGGCTGCGCTCCACGTACGGGAGGTAGAAGGCGCGCGGGAGCCGCAGGTCGGCGGGGTGGCGGCCGTCGTAGAAGGAGAAGCGGCGGCCCTCGGCGTCGACCAGGTTGACCGCCCGCGGGGTGCCGTGCGGGGAGACCAGGTGGTCGAAGAGCAGGCCGTGGCGCCGGTACGCGGCGAGGATCAGCTCGGCCTGCGGGTCGTCGCCGAGGTGGTCGATGAAGGCGGTGCGCAGCCCGAGGTGGTGGGCGCCGAGGGCGACGCCGTTGCCGGTGTGGGCCACGTAGTCGTGGACCGGCGGGACGTGGTGCGACTCGCCGGGCGGCAGCTCCAGGCGGTCGAGCCGGACGATGGTGTCGACACCGGCGCCGCCGGCGACGAGCAGGTCGAAGTCGGTGGCTGCGGACACGGCGGCGCCTCCTCGATTCCCGATGGGTGGGTGGTGCTGACCGGGAGTCAAGCAGGCGCCGGAGTGACTGCGCAACGGATTGCGGAAAGTTTCAGGAAGATCTCTCCCGTCCGGAGGCGGGCACGTCGGAGGTGACCTCGGCCGCCCTCACCTCGGCCGCCCTGGCCTCGACCGCGGCGCCCTCGGCGGCGGGCACGGCCGCGCCCGCCCCGGCGGACGGTGGCACGCCCTCCGCCTCACCGGGCGCCGGCCGGTGGTCGATCATCAGGAAGGCGACCAGCGCGGCGAGGAGCAGGATGCCCATCGCGACCCAGGTCGCCACCACGTAGCCGTGCACCGCGCCCTCGGCCTGGACCGCGGGATCGGAGGCGATCCGGGTGGCCAGGAAGCTCGCGGTGGCGCTGGCCGCGATGGTGTTCAGCAGCGCCGTGCCGAAGGAACCGCCGACCTGCTGGGCCGAGTTGATGGTGGCCGAGGCGGCGCCCGCCTCGTGCGGGGCGACCCCGAGGGTGGCCAGGCTCATCGAGGGCATGAACACCAGGCCCATGCCGAAGCCCAGCAGCAGTTCGGCGGGCAGCACCATGCTCGCGAAGGGGCTGTCCACCTTCATCTGGGTCAGCCAGGCCATGCCGGCGGCGGCCAGCAGCAGCCCGGGGGCGATCAGGTTGCGGGACGGCACCCTGACCATCAGCCGGGCGGCCAGACCCGTGGAGGCCAGCACGATGGCGCCGGTCATCGGCAGGAACGCCACGCCGGTGAGCACCGGCGAGTAGCCCTTGATGATCTGCAGGTAGTAGGTGAGGAACAGGAACAGGCCGAACATGCCGATCATCGCCAGGCCGACCGACAGCGCGCCGCCGCCGCGGTTGCGTTCGCCGACGATGTGCAGCGGCAGCAGGGCGTGCGGGGAGCGCTTCTCGACCAGGACGAAGAGCACCAGCAGCAGCACGCCGAAGCCCAGCGCGGACAGCACCAGCCAGTCGCCCCAGCCCCGGGTCACGGCCTCGGAGGTGCCGTACACGATGGCCAGCAGGCCGCCGCAGCCCAGCACCGCGCCGGGCAGGTCCAGGGGGATCCGCCGGCCCTTGGCGATGTGGTCGGAGGTGATCACGGAGGCCGCGGCGAAGGCGGCGACCACGGCGATCGGGGTGTTGACGAACAGGCACCAGCGCCAGTTCAGGTACTCGGTCAGCAGGCCGCCGAGGATCAGCCCGATCGCGGCGCCGCCGCCGGCTATCGCGCCGAAGATCCCGAAGGCGGTGCTGCGTTCCTTGGGGTCGGAGAAGGTGGTGGAGAGCAGGCCCAGGGCCGACGGGGCCAGCAGCGCCCCGAAGGCGCCCTGCAGGGCCCGGGCCGCGAACAGCATCGCCGGGCCGCTCGCGGCACCGCCGAGGGCGGAGGCCAGGGCGAAGCCGAGCAGGCCGATGATGAAGACGCGTTTGCGGCCGAAGAGGTCGCCGAGCCGTCCGCCGAGGAGCAGCAGTCCGCCGAAGGCCAGCGTGTAGGCGGTGATCACCCACTGCCGGTTGGCCTCGGAGATGCCCAGGTCCTCCTGGGCCGAGGGGAGGGCGATGTTCACGATCGTGATGTCGAGAACGATCATCAGCTGGGCGATGGCGATGACGGCCAGCGCCCACCATCGGCGGCTGTCCGCCGCCTCGTTTCCTGTGGTGGCAGGTTGCGCAGACACTGGGGGAGCCTTCCGGAGAGGTACGGAGAGGTCACGCAGTCGCCTTCCAGCCAAACGCTCGGCGCGATGAGATGCAAGGAAAATCCTGATCAAATCGGGTAGATCGGACCAAAGCCCTAAACACCCCTACGCCCGGGGCCCCGGGCCGTCCTACGACCCGGGGCCCCGCCTCCTACCCTCCGCACGGCACCGCGGCGGCTACAGCGCGGACAGCTCCGCGACCAGGTCGTCCAGGCCGAGCGAGCCCTGCGACAGCGCCGCCATGTGCCAGGCCTTGAGGTCGAAGACCTCGCCGCGCGCCTCGTGGGCCGCCTTCGCCGCCGCGCGGCCGCGCAGCCAGGCCCGCTCGCCCAGCTTGTAGCCGATCGCCTGACCCGGCATGCCCAGGTAGCGGATCAGCTCGCTGTCCAGCACCTCGGGGGCGAGCCCGCAGTAGAGCCCGAAGAACTCCCGGGCGGCCTCCGGCAGCACCGGCTCGCCGGGCCGGTACGGGGAGTCGGCCGGGAACTCCAGGCCGGCGTGCATGCCGATGTCGATGATCACCCGCAGGGCGCGCAGCATCTGGGCGTTGAGGTAGCCGAGCCGGTGGCCGGGGTCGGTGAGGTGGCCCAGCTCGTCCATCAGGCGCTCGGCGTACAGCGCCCAGCCCTCCAGGTTGGCGCTGACCCCGCCGTGGCTGACCTGGTAGGTGGAGAGCCGGTCGGCCACGTACGCCCACTGCGCCAGCTGGAGGTGATGGCCGGGGACGCCCTCGTGGTACCAGGTGGAGACCAGGTCCCAGACCGGGAACGACTCCCGGCCCATGGTCGGCAGCCAGGTCCGGCCGGGGCGGCTGAAGTCCAGCGAGGGCGCGGTGTAGTACGGCGCGGCGGCGCTCCCGGGCGGGGCCAGCCGGGACTCGACCCGGGTGACCGGCTCGGCCAGGTCGAAGTGGGTGCCCTGGAGGTCGGCGATCGCGCGGTCCATCAGGCCCTGGAGGTACTCGCGGACGGCGTCCTCGCCCTTGATCGAGGGGCCCTCGGTCTCCAGCCAGCGCATCGCCTCCATCGGGGTGGCGCCGGGCAGCAGCTTCTCCGCCTCGGCCCGCTGCTGGGCGTGGATGTCGTGGAACTCGCCCCAGGCCCACGCGTAGGCCTCGTCGAGGTCGAGGTCGGAGCCGGTCCAGTAACGCACCCAGCGGCCGTAGCGCTCACGGCCGGTGGTGTCCGGGGCGTCGGCGGCGGCCGGGCCGTAGACGTCCCGCAGCCAGTCGCGCAGCTCGGCCAGCCCGGCCGCGGCGGCGATCGCGTGCTCGGTCAGCACGGGGCGCTGCCCCTCCGGGGCGGCCTGGACGAAGGCGCCGAACCAGCCGCCGCTCTCCCCCTCCAGCCACTCGCCCAGTTGCTCGACCAGCGTCGCCACCTGGCGGGGGCCGGCCAGCAGTTCGCGCTCGACGCCCTCGGCCAGCAGCTCGCGGTAGAGCCGCAGGGCCTCGGGCACCCGGGCCAGCCGGCGCCCGATCCGCGCCCACTGCTCCTCGGTGTCGGTGGGCAGCAGGGTGAACACGTCACGAATGTCATGGACCGGGGAGCCCAGGTTGCGCACCGCGGACCGGTAGTGCTCGCCCGCGTCGTGGACGGCGAGTTCGGCGGTCAGCCGCTCGCGCAGGAGCCGGGCGCAGCGCCGCTCGGCCTCGTCCTCGGCGCGCCCGGCCTCCTCGGCCCCGGTCAGTTCGGCCAGGGTGCGGCGGGCGAGGTCGGCGATGGCCCGGCGGCCCGCCGGCGAGAAGTCGGGAAGGCGGTCGTCATCGGGGTTGAGCCCGAGGTAGACCGCGAGCAGCGGGTCGAGCTCCGCGAGGGCCTGCACATGGGCGTCGGCGATACGGCGAGGGGTGGTGCCGTCGGAGCTGATCAGTTCTTCAACCATTCGGACATCATTTCGCGGCCCCGCCCGATTGCAAGGGGCTCTCGGGCGATTGGCCCGGTACCGGCCGGTCCGCGACGGCCGACCGGTCAGCCGGCCGGGGCGACCGACCGGGGGCGCGGGCCCGCGCGGGCGAGCCGCAAACAATCGTTCGGAAAGTACCGCGCGTGCCAGGGGCCGATCCGCCACGCGCCCATTACGCTGACCGGCATGGAAGCCAGGCCCGTGCCCCCGTCCGCCCCCGCGACCCCGCGACCCCGCGGGGGGTACCGGCGGCTGCCGGTACAGCAGCGGCGGGAACAGCTGATCGCGGTCGCCCTGGAACTGTTCGCTTCCCGGCCGCCCGAGGAGGTCGGCCTGGACGACGTCGCCGAGGCCGCCGGGGCCTCCCGGCCGCTGGTCTACCGCTACTTCGCGGGCGGCAAGCAGCAGTTGTACGAGGCCGCGCTGCGCAGTGCCGCCGAGGAGCTGACCAGCCGGTTCACCGTGCCGGTGACCGGCACCCCGAGCGAGCAGCTGTCGGCGGTGCTGGACGGCTACTTCGCCTTCGTGGCCGAGCACGACGCCGGCTACTCGGCGCTGCTGCGCGGCGGCTCGGTGGTGGAGACCGCCCGGACCACCGCGATCGTCGACGACGTCCGGCGGGCCGCGCTCAAGCGCACCATCCGCCACCTGGGCGTCCGGGAGGCCGGGCCGCGGCTGACCCTGCTGGTCCGCTCGTGGATCTCGGTCGTCGAGGGCGCCTCGCTCAGCTGGCTGGACGAGGGCCGTACCCTCCCGGTCCCCGAGCTGCGGGACTGGCTGGTCGACCAGTTCGTGGCGATGGCGGCGGCGACCGCGCTGCACGACCCGCAGACCGCGCAGGTGCAGTCCGCGCTGCTGGCACTGGAGGGGCCGGACTCCCCCCGGGTGCGGCGGCTGCGCGACCGGCTGACCGGCTGAGCCACCGCCCCGGGGGGCTCCCTCAGGCCTTGCCGAGCACCTGGCGCTGGCGGCCCAGGCCGTCGATCTCCAGCTCGACCACGTCCCCGGGGGCCAGGAACGGCGTGCCGGGACGGCCCAGGGTCACCCCGGCCGGGGTGCCGGTGACGATCACGTCGCCCGGCTCCAGCACCATGAAGTGGCTGACATAGCGGACGATCTCCAGCACCGGGAAGATCATGTCCGCGGTGGAGCCGTTCTGCCGGGGCTCGCCGTTGACCCACAGGCGCAGCGGCAGCCGCTGCGGGTCCTCGACCTCGTCCGCGGTGACCAGCCAGGGCCCGAGCGGGGTGAAGGTCTCCGCCGACTTGCCCTTGTCCCACTGGCCGCCGCGCTCGAACTGGAACGCCCGCTCGGTGACGTCGTTGGCCACCGCGTACCCGGCGATCACCCCGGCCGCCGCCCGGTGGTCCTCCAGGTAGCGCGCGGTGCGGCCGATCACGATCGCCAGCTCCGCCTCGTAGTCGGTCTTCTCCCCGCCGCGCGGCACCAGCACCTCGTCGTACGGGCCGACCACCGTGTAGCTCGGCTTGAGGAAGATCACCGGCTCGGTGGGGATCGCCGCGCCCGCCTCCTCGGCGTGGTCGCGGTAGTTGAGGCCGATGCCGACCACCTTGCCCGGCCGCGCCACCGGCGCGCCCACCCGCTGTCCGGCGATCTCCGCCACCGGCAGCAGCCGGCCGGCCACCGCGCCCGCCAGCTCCGCCGGGTCCAGCCCGGCGAGGAAGGCACCGTCGATGTCCCGGGCCCGTCCCGAGAGGTCGTACGCGGTGCCGTCCTGGCCCAGCACGACCGGACGCTCGGCGCCCGGGGGGCCGACACGGAGCAGCTTCATCTGAGCGTCACCACCTGTTTCGTCGCATCTCCGGGGCCGCCGCACAACCGGCCCGGCCCCATGCGTCCGAGGTATATCAACGTCCGTCACCTGCGAACCAGACGGTTCCGGTCGGCGAGTTCCTATCAATTCCTCCCACCGGTACGGGCCCCTGATCGGGCGCCCGTACGGTTGACAGGCCCGGCCGCGGCACACCGGGCGGACGCCCGTCCGTTCGGCCGGCGGGCTTCCGGCGGGCCGGCGGGCTTCCGGCGGGCGCCGGGCGGGCCCCGTCAGACGGCTCGCGGGCCGGCCAGCAGGCGGGCGAGGGAGGGACCGGCCGGCCTGCCGCCGGAAACCGGCTCGCGCTCCCAGCGGGCCAGGTCGCGGGCCACGTCGGCGGCCGCCTCGGGCAACCCGGCCACCAGGGGGACGAGCTCGCGCAGCAGGTCGGCGGCCGCACCGGGTTCGCCGTCGCGGGCGAGCCAGAGGGCCAGGTCGTGGCAGGTGCGCAGGGTGCGCGGGTCGCCCTCGCCGCAGACCCGCGCGAACTCCGGGATCAGCCGCTCCAGCATCAGGGCCGCCTCCCGCGCGGAGCCGTCCACGCCCAGCTGCCAGGCCTGGTCGGCCCGGCGGCGCAGCTGCTCCGCGCTGGGCCCGGACGGCGGCGGGTCGGGCACCAGCCGGCGGCGCACCTCGGAGGCGTCGGCCGGCCGGTCGCCCGGCTGCTTGGCGAGCAGCTGCGCCACCAGGGCGGCGAGCCCGGGGCCGACCGTGCGCAGCGGCGGCGGGGGCTCCTGGACGTGCTGCGTCATGTACTCGATGGGCGAGGGCCCGTTGAAGGGGCGGCGCCCGTCGAAGAGCTGGTGGAGCACCACGCCGAGCGAGTACAGGTCGGCGCGGCCGTCCACCGTGCCGCCCGACCAGCGCTCGGGGGCGAGGTAGGGCGGGCTGCCGATGACGCTGCCGGTGGAGGTGAGCCCGGTGGTGTTGCTCATCAGCCGGGCGATGCCGAAGTCCAGGACCTTGGCCTCGCCGGTCTCGGTGATCATGATGTTCTCGGGCTTGATGTCCCGGTGCACCACCCCCGCGCGGTGCGCGGCGGCCAGGGCGCCGCAGACCTGCCGCATCCACTCCAGGGCCTCCTCCTGGGCGGGCGTGCCGTCCCGGAGCACCGCCGACAGCGGGCGGCCCCGCAGCAGCTCCATCACCAGGTAGTGGGTGGCGAAGCCGCCCTCCTGGACCTCGCCGAGGTCGTAGAGGGTGACGATGTGCGGGTGCGAGAGCCCGCCCACCGTACGGGCCTCGGCGACGAAGCGGCGCACCTCGCGCTCGTCGGCCGCGTTCTGCTCCGCGATGACCTTCACCGCGACCGGGCGGCCGACCTTCTGGTCGTGGGCCTCCCAGACCACCCCGAATCCGCCCCGGCCGAGCTCCCGGACCAGCCGGTAGCGCCCGTCCAGTGCCTCCCCCGCCCTCATGCCTGCCCCCAAGTCCGCTGGATCGGAACGGTGTTCGCACTCGGGCCGGTGCCCGGCGAACGGGTTCACGATAGCGGTGGGGGCGGACGGCGGGGACGGGCAGGGCACGGCGCGCCCGGCGGTCGGGGGGCGGCGTCCCGGGCCGGGCCGGGGCCCGGCCCGGGATCGGTGTCAGGGCTTGGTCTTCGGCAGCCCCGGCGGGTTGATCTCGGACTTCTGGACGGCCTCGTTCTCCAGGCCCCAGCGCTTGAGGGCCTGGCCGTAGGTGCCGTTGCGGATGATCTCGTCGATCGCCCCGTTGAGCGCCTCGACCAGGCCGCTGTCCTTCCTGGTGGTCGCCGCGATCTTGCCGATGACCTCCCCGCCGCCGGAATAGGTGCCGATGACCTCGCTCTCACCGGTCTGCACCGCGTGGAAGGCCACCACCGGGTTGGGGCCGAGGTAGGCGTCGATCCGCCCGGAGCCGAGCGCCAGGTAGTAGTCGGCGGAGTTCTGGAAGTACTTGATGTCGGTGGCCTTGAGGCCGTTCCGCACGTTCTGCTCGCTCCAGGAGACCAGCAGTTTCTCCTGGTTGGTGCCGGACGCCACCGCGATGGTCCTCCCCGCCACGTCCTGGGGCCCGTCGACCTTCCAGCCGCTGCCCTTCCTCGCCTCGAAGCCGAGCACGTCCAGCCGGTAGGTGGCGAAGTCGTACTTCTCCTTGCGGGCCTCGGTGACGGTGATGTTGGAGATGCCGACGTCGTACTTGCCGCTGTCCAGGCCGACGAAGATGTTCTCCCAGGAGACCGGGTTGAACTGCACCTTGAGGCCGAGCACGTTGCCGATCAGCTCGGCGAGGTCCGGTTCGACGCCGATGATCGTCCTGTCGTCGTTCGCGTAGAAGTCCAGCGGCGGGGTGGTGCCGATGGAGTCGACGACGGTCAGTGTTCCTCTCCTTCTCACCTCCTCCGGTACGAGGGCGGCGATCGCGTCCACCTTCGGGGTGGTGATCCGGTTCTGCTGCGGCGTGAGGTTGACCGTGGTGCCGTTGGGCGCGGTGCTCCCCTTCGCGGGGGCGAGCTCCGCGGAGGCGCCCGCGGAACCGCCGCAGGCGGCCAGGGTGAGGGCGGCGGCGAGGGCGAGGGCGGAGCTCGTCAGGGCGCGGCGGGCCAGGGACACGGCGGTACTCCTTCTCATGGGTGCTGTCAGGACAAGCGGGCGGGGGTTCGGACGGGGTTCAGAGGACCTTGGCGAGGAAGGCGCGGGTGCGCTCGTGCCGCGGGTCGTCCAGCACGGCGGACGGCGGGCCCTGCTCGACCACCACGCCGCCGTCCATGAAGACCACGGTGTCGGCGACCTCGCGGGCGAAGCCGATCTCGTGGGTGACGACGATCATGGTGGTGCCGGTCCTGGCGAGGTCCTTGATGACGTCCAGGACCTCGCCGACCAGCTCCGGGTCGAGGGCCGAGGTGGGCTCGTCGAAGAGCAGCACCTTGGGTTCGAGGGCCAGCGCGCGGGCGATCGCCACCCGCTGCTGCTGGCCGCCGGACAGCTGTCGCGGGTAGGCGTCCGCCTTGTCGGCGAGGCCGACCCGGGCGAGCAGCTCCAGCGCGGCCCGGCGGGCCCCGGCCCTGGGCCGGCGCAGCGCGCCGACCGGCGCCTCGGTGATGTTGTCCAGCACGGTCAGGTGCGGGAACAGGTTGAAGTTCTGGAAGACGAAGCCGATGTGGGTGCGCTGGCGCAGCACCTCGCGCTCGCGCAGCTCGTGCAGCCGGTCGCCGGAGCGCCGGTAGCCGATCAGCTCGCCGTCGATCGCCACGAAGCCCCGGTCGACCTTCTCCAGGTGGTTGATCGCGCGCAGCAGGGTGGACTTGCCCGAGCCGGACGGGCCGAGCACCACGGTCACCGAGCCGGCCGGCACGTCCAGGTCGACCCCGCGCAGCACGGCGAGCGGGCCGAAGCTCTTGTGCACGCCCCTGACCTGCACCATCGGGGCGTCGGACGATGCGGCCGGTGCGGCCGGCGGGGTCGGTGCGGTGGCTGCGGTCATGACGGTCCTCCGGTGGTCCTGGCGACGGCGGTGGTCTTGGCTGGAGCGGTGGTCCCGGTGGCGGCGGCCGGGCCCCGGAGCTCCCGGACGAGGGCACGGGCGCGTTGCAGCGGGGTGGGCGGCGGGGTGCGGCTGCTGCCCCGGGCGAAGTACCGCTCGACGTAGTACTGGCCGATCGACAGCACGGTGGTGAGGATCACGTACCAGACGGTGGCCACCATCAGCAGCGGGACCACCCGGCCGGTGCGGCCGTAGATCACCTGCACCTGGTAGAAGAGCTCGCCGAGGGCCATCACGTAGACCACCGAGGTGCTCTTGAACAGCGAGATCACCTCGTTGGCGGCGGCCGGCAGGATGCCCCGCATCGCCTGCGGCAGCACGATCCGCACGGCCTGGCGCCACCGCGGGATGCCGAGCGCGGCGGCGGCCTCCAACTGGCCGGTGTCCACCGAGAGGATGCCGCCGCGGATCACCTCGGCGGCGTAGGCGGCCTGGTGCAGCGCGAGGCCGATCACCGCGGCGCCGAGCGCGCCGAGCAGGCCCATGGTCTCGAACTCCAGGAACGAGGGGCCGAACGGGATGCCCACGCCGAACCGTTTGTAGAGGTAGGAGAGGTTGAACCAGAAGACCAGCTGGACGATCAGCGGGATCGAGCGGAACGCCCACACGTACGTCCAGGCGATGGACCGCAGGATCGCGCTGCCCGACAGCCGCATGCCGGCCACCAGCACTCCCAGCACGAAGCCCAGCACGGTGCCGTAGAAGGTGAGTTCCAGGGTGCGGCGGACGGCCCGCAGGATGGTGTCGGTGGCGAAGTGAACCCGGAAGGTCTCCCAGTCCCAGCCCGGGTTGGTGGCCAGCCCGTGGACGAACTGGAGCAGCAGGACGAGGGCGGCGGCCCCGGCCGCCCAGCGCCAGGGGTGCCGGGCCCGGACGACCCGCAGGCCGTCCAGCACCGCGAGGTCGAGGTCGGGGCCGGCGCCGGTACGGGCGGCGGCGGGCGGACGGATGCGACCCGGCCCTCTCGCCGGGGCGTCGGCCGGGTCGGTGGTGTCGGCCGGGTCGGTGGTGGTGACGGTCATGGTGGGACTCCTCCGTGGATGCCCGATGGCCGGATGCCCGGCGGGCGGGCGGCCGAGGGACGGACGGCCGGTGGGCGGGTGCCCGGACGGACGGGCGGACAGGGGCTCACGCCTGCTCGGGCGGGCTGATCCGGGACTCCGGGACGGCGGAGTCGGCGACGCCCCACTTGCGCAGGATCCGCTCGTACGTGCCGTCCTTGATCAGCCGGTTCACGGCGGCCTGGAACGCGGGGGTCAGCGGGGACCCCTTCTTGAAGGCGAAGCCGACGTCCAGCCGCTTGAACTCGCCCAGGAACCGCGTCCCGGCCGCCTCCTGGGAGGCCTGGTGGCGCAGGCCGTTGATGGTGGACATCACCACGTCGACCCGGCCCTGCTGGAGCGCGGTGAGGATCGCCCCGGCCTCGCCGAAGGCCTTCACCTCGTACGGCTTCTTCCCGGCGTCGGCGCAGACGTTCTTCTTCGCGTTGAGCGTGGTCTCGAAGGTGGTGCCGGCGCCGGTGCCGATGGTCAGGCCGCACAGCTGGACCAGGTCCTTGACCGGCTGGAGGGAGGTGTCGTCCTTGCGGACCGCGAAGCCCTGGCCGTCGTTGACGTAGGTGACGAAGTCGATGGTCCTCAGCCGGGCCGCGGTGACGCCGAAGTTTCCGGTGCCCACGTCGTACTTGCCGCTGCCCAGGGCGGGCAGGATGGTCTCGAAGGAGGCCTCCTCGCGCTGCACGGTCACCCCGAGCACCTTGGCCACCGCGTCCGCGAAGTCCACGTCCAGGCCGGCCGGCCGCTTCCCGTCCGCGTAGAAAGCGGTGGGCGGGCTGCCGAAGGCCGAGCCGAACCTGACCGTGCCCGCCTTGCGGACCTCCTCGGGCAGCAGCGCGGCCGCCGCGTCGTCGCGGGTGACGGCGGAGACGACGTCCTGGGTGGCCGCCGCGGCCGCCGGGTTGCCCGTGCCGCCGGCCGTCGCCAGCGTCGGGTCCGAGCCGCACGCGGCCAGCGCCAGGACGGGGAGCAGGGCGGCGGTGGCCGCCGACAGGCGGCGGCGGACGGTGGTGGGTCTCACGGGGGTGCCCTTTCGCGGGGTGATCAGCATGGGGGGTTCGGGGGTCAGGCCCGGAGCCGCTTCTCGAACGGGAGCGGGCCGATGGTCAGCGGGTCGGCGGTGACGTCGAACAACGGGGTGTAGCCGCTCGCCAGGTACAGCCCCCTGGCCTCGGGCTGCCGCGGCCCGGTGGTGAGGAGGATCCGGGAGTAGCCGGCCGCGAGGGCCGCCCGTTCCAGCTCCGCCAGCACCCGGCCGGCCAGGCCCCGGCGGCGGTGCGCCGAGTGCGTCCACATCCGCTTCACCTCGGCGGTGCGCCGGTCGAGGAACTTGTACGCGCCGCCGGACACCGGCTCGCCCCGCTCCAGGAGGAGCAGCAGCAGTCCGGACGGCTCGGCGAAGGCGTCCCGCGGGTAGCGGGTCATCTCCTCGACCGCCGCCGGGCCGTACCGGCCGACGTACTCCTCGGTGAGCTCGCGCAGCAGCGGTTCGACCAGCGGGTCGTCGATGGTCACCCGGCGGACCTCGACCTCCGGTTCAACGGGCATGGCGGACCTTTCGGGCGTGGCGGGGCGGGCCCCGGCGGCGGCACCCGGCCGCGCGGCGGCACGGCGCGCCACCGGGGCACGGCGGTACGGACGTACGGAGGTAAGGGCTTTCGGGGGTAAGGGCTTTCGGAGGCACCGCGGCCGGAGGCGCCGGCGGCGTACGGGCGCGGCGGTACCGGGGCGCGGCGACGGCGCGTACGGGACTACGTGACGGGAGGAACTGCCGGAGTGCAGCGGGGAGTCGGCGGCGACGGGCGGCCGGCGGGCCGTCGGGTCAGGACGGCCGGGCGACGCGCGACGGGGCTCCGAGGGAGGACACCCCGAAGGGAGGGGCCGTCAGGGCGGCCCGACGCCGGGTCAGCCGCGACAGGCCGCCGACCACACCCGACCGAAGTCGATGTGGTCGCGGCTGACCAGGGGCTGCTCGGCGTACATGGGCACAGTTGAACAGTGCGGGGACCACCACGTCAACAGCCCTTCATTGCCGCACTGTTGCGATCTCCTGTCGTCCTGCGGCAGGGCCTTGGACGGGCCCGGGCGAGGCCCTGCCGGCCTTGACAGCCGCCGATCGCGCACGCGTACGATCGACCCCGGAGTGAGTGCAGTGCCGGCCGCGCGTTGAGGGACGCGGGCCCGGCCCGGCGGTGGCGACCACCGCCCGTACGTGACGACGCCCGTACGTCCCCGCCTCTCCGCTGGAGCGCTCCCCATGGCCACCCCGCAGGACGTCCTGCCCCAGCCCCTCCCCGACCGCACCACCCCTCTCATCGACGGCCCCGGGGCCACCGCGCCCACCGCCCGCGCACTGCCCTCCCCCGACACCCCGATCGTCGCCCGCCACCGGCCCGGCCAGTGGATCGCCGCCGGCGTCGCCCTGCTGCTGGCGGCGATGGCGGTCACCTCGGTGATCCGCAACCCGGCGTTCCAGTGGGACGTGGTGGCCCGGTGGTTCACCGCCGCCTCCGTCCTGAACGGCCTCGCGCTCACGCTCTGGCTGACCGGCGCCACCCTCGTCCTCGGCTTCGCCCTGGGCACCCTGCTCGCCACCATGCGGCTGTCCGCCAACCCGGTGCTGCGCACCCTGAGCTGGGCCTACATCTGGCTCTTCCGCTCCACCCCGGCGCTGGTGCAGCTGCTGTTCTTCTTCAACATCGGCGCGCTCTACCCGACCCTGGGCCTGGGTATCCCGTTCGGGCCGGAGTTCATCACCGTCCGCACCGTCAACCTCTTCGGCCCCACCCTCACCGCTGTGATCGGCCTGACGCTGCTGGAGGCCGCGTACGCCGCCGAGGTGGTCCGCGGCGGCCTGCTCTCGGTCGACCGCGGCCAGCTGGAGGCCGCGCAGGCGCTGGGCCTCGGCCGGTGGCGGGTGCTGCGCCGGATCGTCGTCCCGCAGGCGATGCGCTCGATCGTGCCGACCGCCGGCAACATGCTGATCAGCGCGCTCAAGGGCACCAGCATCATCAGCGTGCTGGCCGTCTCCGACCTGCTCTACTCGGTGCAGCTGGTCTACCTACAGACCTACCAGGTCATCCCGATGCTCACGGTGGCCACCCTCTGGTACATCGTGGTCACCACCCTGCTCTCGATCGGCCAGTACTACGTCGAGCGCCACTACGCCCGGGGCGCCACCCGCGAGGGTCTGCCGCCCACCCCGCTGCAACGGGCCCGCGTACGGCTGCGCGCCGCCCGGGCACGGCTGCGCGCCGCCACCGCCACCACCGCCACCCCCTCGAAGGGGGCGGGACGGTGAGCACCCTGGTGATCGTCGGGGCCGGCCCGCGGGGCACCGGACTGCTGGAGCGGATCGCCGCCAACGCCCCCGAACTCCTGCCGCCCGACCACCCGTTGCACATCCACCTGGTCGACCCCCACCCGCCCGGCGGCGGCCGGATCTGGCGCCGCGGGCAGTCCCCGCTGCTGCGGATGAACTCGATGGCCGAGGACGTCACGATGTTCACCGACGAGCGCTCGACCGTCGAGGGGCCCGTCCGCCCCGGCCCCTCGCTCGCCGAGTGGGCCGTCCGCCGCGAGGAGTTCACCCCCTACCGGGAGGAGCCCGACCCGGCCGTACGGGCGGAGCTGGACACCCTGGCGCCGACCGACTTCCCGACCCGCCGCGCCCAGAGCGCCTACCTGGACTGGGTGTTCCGCCGCGCGGTGGCCGAACTGCCGCCGCACGTCACGGTCACCGTCCACCGCGACACCGCCCACCGCCTCGACGGGCCGGCCGACGGCCCGCAGACCGTCCACCTCGGCCACCGGACCCTGCTCGCCGACCACGTCGCCCTCACCCTCGGCCACCTGGACTCCCGCCCCGACCCCCGGTACGCCGAGGACGCCCGCTTCGCCGCCCGGCACGGCCGCTTCCACCTGCCGCCCGCCTACTCCGCCGACGCCGACCTCTCCGGCGTCGCCCCCGGCGAGCAGCTGGTGCTGCGCGGCCTCGGACTGGCCTTCGTCGACCTGGTCGCGCTGCTCACCGAGGGCCGCGGCGGCCGCTACGAGGAGACCGCGGCCGGCCTGGTGTACCACCCCTCCGGACGCGAGCCGGTGATCCACGCGGGCTCGCGCCGCGGGGTGCCGTACCACTCCAAGACCGGCTACCGGCTCCAGGGGCCGCCGGCCCCGCTCCCCCGCTACTTCGACGCCGCCGCCGTGGACGCCGTGCTGGCCCGCCCGGGCCCGCTCGAACTGCGGCGCGACTTCTGGCCGTCGATGGCCAAGGACATCGGCTTCGGGCACTACCACGAGCTGTTCCACGCCCATCCCGGGCGCACCGCCCTGCCCTGGCCGGAGTTCCTGGCCGGCTACGACCGGTACGACTGGGGCTCCCCGGGGCTGGCCGCGCTGATCGCCCGGGCCGTACCCGACCCGGCCGACCGGCTCGACCTCGAACGGCTCGACCGCCCGCTGGCCGGTCTGGAGCTCGCCTCCGCCGAGGAGCTCCAGCGCCACCTGCGCGACCACGTCACCGCCGACGCCGACCGCCGCGCCGACCCCGCCCACAGCGCCGACCTCGGCGCCTTCCTCGCCCTGCTCTCGCTCTTCGGCCAGCTGCCCCGGATCACCGCCTCCGGCCAGCTCACCGCCCGCTCGGTCGCCGAGGAGGTCGACGGCTGGTTCTTCGGCTACTTCAGCCTCCTCGCCTCCGGCCCGCCCGGGTTCCGGCTGCGCCAGCTGCTCGCCCTCGCCGAGGCCGGCGTGCTGCGCTTCCTCGGCGCCGGGATCACCGTCGAACGCGACGAGGCCACCGGCACCTGGCGGGCCGGCGGCGCCACCGTCCCCGGCCGCACCGTCACCGCCACCGCGCTGATCGAGGCGTACCTGCCCCGGCACGCGCTCGACCGCACCCGCGACCCGGTGCTGCGCGCGCTCCACGCCGACGGCCGGATCAGCGAGGAGGTGGTCGTCGACGAGGAGCACACCCACCGCTCCGGGCTGCTCACCACCGACCCCGCCACCGGTCGGATCCTCGACCCCGCCCTCGGCGGCGCCCCGCACCCGCGCCGCACCGCCCTCGGACCGCACACCGGCCTCCGCGCGGCCGCCGCCTTCGCCCGCCCGCGCACCGACTCCCCCGGTTTCCGGCAGAACGACTCGGCCGCCCGCGCCCTGCTGCGGAGCCTGGCCCGCACCCCGGCCCGGTCGGCCGCCCGGTGACCACCCGGTCGGGTGGCCCCGTTGACCCGCCCGGGTGCAAGGATGGAGGCCCGAGGACCGCGACGGAGCGGGCCCGACCAGCCGGAGGACCGCAGTCATGCCCAAGCAGGCGCCGCAGAGCGACCCGGTCCAGGACGCCCCCGAGGTCGGCGCGCCCCAGCACGCGGCGGCCGGTCTGCCCGCCGTCGGGCACAGCCTGCGGATGGCCACCGAGCAGATGGGCCTGCGCCGCACCGCCGCGACCCTGCTCAAGGTCAACCAGCCGAACGGCTTCGACTGCCCGGGCTGCGCCTGGCCGGAGCCGGGGAAGACGCACACCGCCGAGTTCTGCGAGAACGGCGCCAAGGCGGTCGCCGAGGAGGCCACCGAGCGCCGGATCCGGGCCGAGTTCTTCGCCGCCCACCCGGTCGCCGAGCTGGCCGCACGCTCCGGCTACTGGCTCGGCCAGCAGGGCCGGCTCACCCAGCCGATGCTGCTGGACGAGGGCGCCACCCACTACACCCCGGTCTCCTGGGACCGTGCCTTCGAGATCGTCGCCGAGGAGCTCGCCGCGCTGGACTCCCCCGACGGCGCCGCCTTCTACACCTCCGGCCGGACCAGCAACGAGGCCGCCTTCGCGTACCAGCTGTTCGCCCGCCGGCTCGGCACCAACAACCTGCCGGACTGCTCCAACATGTGCCACGAGTCCTCCGGCTCGGCGCTCACCGAGACCCTGGGCGTCGGCAAGGGCAGCGTCAGCCTGAAGGACCTCTACCAGGCCGACCTGATCATCGTCGCCGGGCAGAACCCGGGCACCAACCACCCCCGGATGCTCTCCGCCCTGGAGCGGGCCAAGCGGGCCGGCGCGACCATCGTCTCGGTCAACCCGCTGCCCGAGGCCGGCCTGGAGCGCTTCAAGAACCCGCAGAACGCCCGTGGCCTGGTCGGCCACGGCACCAAGCTGACCGACCTCTTCCTGCAGATCCGGCTCGGCGGCGACCTGGCGCTGTTCCGCGCGCTCAACCGGATCGTCCTCGACGCGGACGGCGTGGACCGGGAGTTCGTCGAGGAGCACTGCCACGGCTTCGAGGAGTTCGCCGCCCAGGCCCGGGCCACCGACCGCGAGGAGGTGCTCGCCGCCACCGGCCTGCCGTGGTCGCAGATCGAGGAGCTGGGCCGGCTGGTGCTCGGCTCCCGGAAGGTCATCGTCTGCTGGGCGATGGGCCTCACCCAGCACAAGCACGCCGTGCCGACCATCCGCGAGGTGGTCAACTTCCTGCTGCTGCGCGGCAACGTCGGCCGCCCCGGCGCGGGTGTCTGCCCGGTGCGCGGGCACAGCAACGTCCAGGGCGACCGGACGATGGGCATCTTCGAGCGGCCGTCCGCGGCGTTCCTGGACGCGCTGGGCGCCGAGTTCGGCTTCGAGCCGCCGCGCGAGCACGGCCTCGACTCGGTGGACACCATCCGCGCGATGCGCGACGGCCGGGTCGGGGTGTTCTTCGCGATGGGCGGCAACTTCGTCGCGGCCACCCCGGACACCGAGGTCACCGAGGCCGCGATGCGCCGCTGCCGGCTGACCGTGCACGTCTCCACCAAGCTCAACCGCTCGCACGTGGTCACCGGCGCCCGCGCCCTGATCCTGCCCACCCTCGGCCGCACCGACCGGGACGTCACCGCGCGCGGCGCCCAGTTCGTCAGCGTCGAGGACTCGATGGGCCAGGTGCACTCCTCCCGCGGCGGCCTGCGCCCGCCGGCCCCCGGGCTGCTCTCCGAGACGGCGATCGTCTGCCGGCTGGCCCGCGCCGCGCTCGGCCCGGCCGACACCGTGCCGTGGGAGGACTTCGCCGCCGACTACGACACCCTGCGCGAGCGGATCGCCCGGGTCGTCCCCGGCTTCGAGGACTACAACGAGAAGGTGCGCCGCCCCGGCGGCTTCACCCTGCCGCACGGCCCGCGCGACTCCCGCACCTTCCCCACCGCCACCGGCAAGGCCAACTTCACGGTCAACCCGATGACCGCCCCCGAGGTGCCGGCCGGCCGCCTGCTGCTGCAGACCCTGCGCTCGCACGACCAGTACAACACCACCATCTACGGCCTGGACGACCGCTACCGCGGCATCACGGGCGGGCGCCGGGTGGTCCTGGTCAACCCCGCGGACGCGGCCGAGCTGGGCCTGACCGAGGGCGGGTACGTCGACCTGGTCGGCGAGTGGCACGACGGCGTGGAGCGCCGGGCCCCGCACTTCCGGGTGGTCCACTACCCGGTCGCCCGGGGCGGCGCGGCCGCGTACTACCCGGAGACCAACGTCCTGGTCCCGCTCGACTCCACGGCCGACATCAGCAACACGCCGACCTCCAAGGCGGTGGTGATCCGCTTCGAGCCGGACTCCGGCGCGGAGTGACGGACGGACGACGGGGGCCGCCCCGGGTGGGTTCACCCGGGGCGGCCCCCGTCGTACGCGGTCGGCCCGGCTCCGGCCGGCTCAGGTCGGGCCGGCGCGGTTCCGGCCGGTCAGTTCTGGCCGGTCGGCAGTGAGCTCGGGGTGGTCCCCGCCGGGGTGCCGGCCGGGGTGGTGCCGGCGGGCGTCCCGGTCGGGGTGCCGGTGGGCGTGCCCGTCGGCGTGCCGGTCGGGGTGCCCGTGGGCGTCCCGGTGACCGGGTCGGTCGGGGTGCCGGTGGGCGTGCCCGTGGGCGTACCGGTCGGGGTGCCCGTGGGCGTCCCGGTGACCGGGTCGGTCGGGGTGCCGGTCGGCGTACCCGGGGTGGTCGGCGTGGGCGTGCCGGGCACCGGGGTGACCGGGGACGGGGTGGCGGGCTGCTGCGGCAGCTGGGCCGGCGGGACCGGGGCGATCGGCGTGACCGCGTTCCAGTTGGCCGGCAGGTCCGGCACCTTCCAGGTGCCGCCGGCGTCGTCGGCGCCGGTCTCCGGGTCGGGCCGGACGGCGCCGAGGATCGGGTTGGCCCCGATCGGCGCGACCCGCACCAGGGTGCCCGGCCGGGGGGCGTGGACGACCAGCCCGCCGCCGATGTACATCGCGACGTGCGTGGCGCCCTCGAAGTAGATGACCAGGTCGCCGGGGCGCAGCTGGTTCAGCGGGATGCGCTTGAGCTGGGCCCACTGCTCCTGGCTGGTGCGCGGGATCGGCCGGCCGGCGTGCAGCCAGGCCTGCGAGGTGAGGCCCGAGCAGTCGAAGACGTCCGGCCCGGCGCCGCCCCAGACGTACGGCTTGCCGACCTGGGCGAGCGCGTACGCGACCGCGCCGCGGCCGGCCAGCGAGGGCGTGCGCTCGTCCTTGCCGAGGACGCCGGAGGCGAGGAAGGCGAGCTGGGCCTCGTCGGCCTTGGCCTTCTCCAGCTTCTCCAGCTCGGCGCGCTGGGCACCGGTGAGCGAGGAGACCAGTTGCTCGACGGCGGTGAGGTCCTTGGCGACCTGGGCCTTGGCGGCCTCCTGCTGGACCGCCAGCGCCTGGGAGTTGAGGACGGCCTCCTCGTTCTGCTTCTGCAGCACGGTGAGCGCGTCGCGGTCGGACTTGAGCTTGTCGAGGAACTCGGACTGCGAGCGGCTGGCGGTGGCGAGCAGCTCGGCTATGTAGACGGCCTCATACGGGTCCTTGGAGAGCAGCAGCTCGGCGTACGCGGAGGCGGAGCCGTTGCGGTACTGCGCGGCGGCGAGCTGGGCGGCGATGTCGGTGCCGGCGTCGACCGACTTCTGCTGGCGCTCCAGGCGGGACTTCAGCTCGACGAGCTGGTTCTGCTGGTCGGCCAGCCGGGCCACGGTGCCGTTGTACTGCTCGGTGGCGGCCTCGGCGCTCTTGTACAGGGTGTGCAGCTGGTCCAGCAGCGGGCCGAGGGTGGCCTTGGCGGCGGCGAGCGGGTCGTCACCGGGTGCGGCGGGCGCGGTGACACCGGTGTTGGTGCCCGGGTCGGGCGCGGCGAACGCGGCCTGGGCCCCGAGGGGCAGTGCGAGCGCGGCGGCCGCGAGGACGGCCCCGCAGCGCAGTGCGGCCCGCACCCACGGTCGTACCCCCGTCGACTCCGCGCGCTGTGCGGCCCCGCCCATCGATCGTCCTCCCCGCCCCTGTCGATCTCCGGGATCCCGGGATCTCCGCCGATCCTGCCATGTCCACCCGGGCGGGAGACAGACCGCACCCCCACCGGCCGGTGAATTCTCCGTTCGAGGGCGTGACGGCCTGTGAGACAGGTCTCATCAAACCGGAGCGAATCCGGACGTTCTCGGCCAATGCCCAGCTCAGCGGCCCCACAGACACCTCCCGGCAAGGCCCCGGCAACCCCTGGGCAACCGTCGGAACCACGAATCCCGATCCAGTTCACCTTCCGTTAACCAGGCGTCCCTACCGTCGCGATCGACACCAACGTCAGTGCGACAACTACGACGATTGTTTGGGTATGGAACACATCTCGTTCCTGGTGGCCGTTGTGATCATCACGGCGCTCGCCTTCGACTTCACCAACGGGTTCCACGACACCGCCAACGCGATGGCCACCTCCATCGCGACGGGAGCCCTCCGGCCCAAGGTCGCGGTCACCATCGCGGCCGTCCTGAACTTCGCCGGCGCCTTCCTCTCCGTGAAGGTCGCCACCACCATCTCCGGCGGGATCGTCAACGAGAAGGCGGGCCTCAACCCGTCGATCATCTTCGCCGCACTCGTCGGCGCGATCCTGTGGAACCTGCTGACCTGGCTGAAGGGCCTGCCCTCCAGCTCCTCGCACGCGCTGTACGGCGGCCTGATCGGCGCCACCGTGGTCGGTGTCGGCGTCAACGGCGTCAACTTCGACACCGTCGTCTCCAAGATCCTGATCCCGGCCGTCGCCTCCCCGCTGGTCGCGGGCCTGGCCGCCTGGGGCGCCACCAAGCTGGCCTTCGCGATCACCCGCCGGGGCAACGGCGAGACCGTCTCCAAGGGCTTCAAGACCGGCCAGATCTTCTCCTCCTCGCTGATCTCCCTGGCCCACGGCACCAACGACGCCCAGAAGACCATGGGCATCATCACGCTGACGCTGGTCTCGGTCGGCGCCCTGCCCAAGGGCGCGCTGCCCCCCACCTGGGTGATCGTCTCGGCCGGTGCGGCCATCGCGATCGGCACCTACATGGGCGGCTGGCGGATCATCCGCTCGATGGGCAAGGGCCTCGCGGACATCCGTCCGGCGCAGGGCTTCTCCTCCGAGTCGGCCGCCGCGACCGTCATCCTGACCTCCTCGCACATGGGCTTCGGCCTCTCCACCACCCAGGTCTGCTCCGGCGGCATCATGGGCGCCGGCCTCGGCGGCCCGAAGGGCGAGCTGCGCTGGAGCCTGGTCCGCCGCATGGTCTACACCTGGGGCCTGACCCTGCCCGCCGCCGCCTCGGTGGCCGGCCTCGCCGCCTTCGTCGCCGACCAGGGCAACTGGGGCGTCGCGGTGGTCGGCACCGCGCTGGTGGCCGGTTCGGCCGCGATGTGGGTGCTCTCCCGCCGCCAGCCGGTCGGCGCGGACAACGTCAACGACGTGACCCCGGTGGAGGTGGCCCCGTCCGCCACCCCGGCCGCCCCCACCACCGCCTCGACCACCGTCGCGGCCTGAGCGCCGTCCACCGAGGAGACACTCCATGCACATCAAGTGGAACGCCCTGGCCCAGACCGCCGGTGTCAGCTTCGGCGTCACCGTCGCGGTGGTCACGGTCTTCGCGCTCGGCATCCTGGCGCTCTCCCGCCGCGAGGCGGCGCTGACCGCCTCCGAGGGGCAGGGCACCGGATCGTCCGCGGCGGGCGGCAAGCTGGCGCTGGCCGGCGCGTACACCTGCTTCGCGATCTGCGCGGGCGCCGTGCTGTACGGGCTGTACCTGATCGCCAACAAGTAGCGGCACGGCAGGACCCCCATGGCGAAGGGCCCGGGGAGCGGATCACCGCTCCCCGGGCCCTTCGTCGCGCCCCGGGCCCCTCGTCGTGCTCCCGGCGGCCACCGGGCGGGTCCGCGGGCCCTCAGGGCCGCGGCTCCCCCAGGCCGGCGGGGTCGGCCACGATCCCCCGGACCACCCCGACCGCGGCGCCCAGCAGCGGGCCGCGGCGCCCGATCAGGGAGACCGTCAGCCGTTCGTGCGACCACGGGCGGACGGTCACCCTGGCCGCCAGCTCGACGCGCATCCCCGGGAGCAGCCAGGGCGCCAGCTGGGCGTAGCCGCCGCCGAGCACCACCTCGGCCGGGTCCAGCAGGTTGACCGCACCGGCGGTGGCGATGCCGAGCGCCGTACCGGCCCCGGCCAGCGCGGTGCGGACCTCCTCGTCGCCGGCCTCGGCCCGCTCGGCGAGCAGCGCCACCCAGTCCCCGCGGATGCCCTCCAGCCCGGCGGCGCGCAGCACCGCGGTCTCCCCCGCGTACTGCTCCAGGCACCCGTACGCGCCGCAGACGCAGAGCGGACCGTCCGGGTGCACCGGGACGTGGCCCAGCTCGCCGGCGAAGCCGCGGGCGCCGCGCAGCAGCCGGCCGCCGGCCACGATCGCCGAGCCGATGCCGGCCTCGGCGGAGACGTGCAGGAAGTGCTCGGGGCGCCCGCTCAGCCACAGTTCGGCGAGCCCGCCCAGGTTGGCCTCGTTGTCGGCGGTGATCGGCAGCTCCGCCAGCGCGTCGGCGTTGGCGGCGCGCAGTGCCAGGCGCAGTTCGGCGGCGACCGGCGCGTCCGTCCAGCCGAGGTTGGCGGCCCGGCGCAGCACCGCGCCGTCGGCGCCGACCAGGCCGGGGACGGCGAGGCTGAGCCCGGCGGGGCGCAGCCCGGCCTCGACGGTGACCCGGCGCAGCAGTTCGGCGAGGTCGGCCATCACGGCGGCGGGCCGGCGGCCGCGGTTGCCGATCTCCTGGCGGCGCCAGGAGCGGACCTTGCCGCGCAGGTCGACCAGGCAGGCGCCGAGGTGTTCGACGCCGATCTCGGCGCCGAGGCCGCCGGGCCCGTCCGGGTTGAGGCCGAGCGCGGTGCCGGGGCGCCCGACCTTGCCGCTGGGCACGGCCGGGCCCTCCTCGACGACCAGTCCGGCGCCGATCAGCTCCTCGGCGAGCGAGGAGACGGCGGCCCTGGTCAGGCCGGTGTCGGCGGCGACCTCGGCACGGGAGCGCGGGGCCTCGGCGATCCGGCCGAGCACCAGCGCGAGGTTGGCCCGGCGCATGCCCTGCTGGCTGGCGGGCCCGGCCCGCTGCCCGTCGCTCTCGCGCACCGCCGTCACCCCGTTCAGCTCCGGCCCCCGCTGTTGGAAGCGTAACCGCGGGCGGGCGGGCGGGCCGCCCGGCCGGGTCAGGGCACCCGGTGCGGCTGCTCCGCCCGGGTGGCGGGGGACGGCGGGGACAGCTGGACGAAGACCCAGCGGCGCATCGCCCAGTAGCGGAACACCATGGCGAGCAGGGTGCCGACCACCATGCCGCTGAGGAAGTCGGCCAGTTCCTGGGTGACCGGGTCGACCCTGGGCTCGCGCAGCTCCAGCAGGTAGCGCGAGGCGATCAGCGGCAGGTCGTTGACCGCCACCGCCACCGCGCTCACCAGGAGGAACAGTCCGGCCTCCCGACGCCGCCCGTGCGCCCGGAAGGACCACTGCCGGTTGAGCACGTACGAGACCGCGGTGCCGAGCACGGTGGCGACGGTCAGCGAGACCACCGGCTTGTGCTGCAGCACGGTGAGCTTCAGCGCGAAGTTGACCAGCATGGTCAGCACGAAGCAGCTGCCGCCGACCAGCAGGAACTTCACCAGCCGGCGGTGCCGCACCAGGAGCGGGCGCACCCCGGCCGGCACCTTGGCCAGGGCGCGCTGCGTGGGGGACGGCATCCCCGCAGTGTGTCACCGGGACACCGCCCCCTCCCGCGCACAACGCCGGTCCCGCCGGCCGGGCCACCCGTCAGGCGGCGACCAGCACCCCGGCCGGCTCCAGGGCCAGCTTCAGCACCTCCCGGACGTCGGCGACCGGGTGGACGGTCAGCCGCTCCAGGACCTCGGCCGGGACGTCGTCCAGGTCGGGCTCGTTGCGGCTGGGGATGATCACCGTGGTGACCCCGGCGCGGTCGGCGGCGAGCAGCTTCTGCTTCACCCCGCCGATCGGCAGCACCCGGCCGGTGAGCGAGACCTCGCCGGTCATGGCGACGTCGGTGCGGACCTTGCGCCCGGACAGCAGCGAGGCCAGCGCCGTCGTCATGGTGATGCCGGCGCTCGGCCCGTCCTTGGGGACGGCCCCGGCAGGCACGTGCAGGTGCACGCCGCGGTCGCGCAGCGAGGTGACCGGCAGCTCCAGCTCGGCGCCGCGCGAGCGCAGGTAGGAGAGCGCGATGTGCGCGGACTCCTTCATCACGTCGCCCAGCTGGCCGGTGAGGGTCAGCCCGGTGCCGCCGGTCTCGGCGTCGGCGAGCGAGGCCTCGATGTAGAGGACGTCGCCGCCCGCGCCGGTGACCGCGAGGCCGGTGGCCACGCCGGGGACGGCGGTGCGCCGCTCAGCGGGCTCCTGGGCCGCCTCGGGGACGTGGTGCGGCCGGCCGATCAGCGCGCGCAGGTCCTCGGCGCCGACCGTGGCGGGCAGCTCGCGCCCGCCCAGCTCGGCCTGCGCGGCGACCTTGCGCAGCACCCGGGCGATCGAGCGCTCCAGGTTCCGCACGCCGGCCTCGCGGGTGTACTCGCCGGCCAGCCGGCGCAGCGCCGCCTCGTCGACCGTGACCTCCTCGCCCTTGAGTCCGGCCCGCTCCAGCTGGCGCGGGAGCAGGTGGTCGCGGGCGATGGCGACCTTCTCGTCCTCGGTGTAGCCGTCGAGCCTGACCAGCTCCATCCGGTCGAGCAGCGGCTCGGGGATGGCCTCCAGCACGTTGGCGGTGGCGAGGAAGACCACGTCGGAGAGGTCCAGCTCGACCTCCAGGTAGTGGTCGCGGAAGGTGTGGTTCTGCGCCGGGTCGAGGACCTCCAGCAGGGCGGCGGCCGGGTCGCCCCGGTAGTCGGAGCCGACCTTGTCGATCTCGTCGAGCAGGACGACCGGGTTCATCGAGCCGGCCTCCTTGATGGCGCGCACCAGGCGGCCGGGCAGCGCGCCGACGTAGGTGCGCCGGTGGCCGCGGATCTCCGCCTCGTCCCGGACGCCGCCGAGCGCGACCCGGACGAACTCGCGGCCCATGGCGCGGGCCACCGACTCGCCGAGCGAGGTCTTGCCGACGCCGGGCGGGCCGACCAGTGCCAGCACCGCGCCTCCCCTCCTGCCGCCCACCTGCCCGAGGCCCTGCTCGGCCCGGCGCTTGCGCACCGCCAGGTACTCGACGATGCGGTCCTTGACGTCGGCGAGCCCGGAGTGGTCGGCGTCCAGCACCGTCCGGGCGCCGGCGGCGTCGTACGCGTCCTCGGTGCGCCGGTTCCACGGCAGCTCCAGGACGGTGTCCAGCCAGGTGCGGATCCAGGAGCCCTCGGGTGACTGGTCGGAGGCCCGCTCCAGCTTGTCGACCTCCTTGAGCGCGGCCTCGCGGACCTTCTCGGGGAGGTCGGCGGCCTCGACCCGGGCCCGGTAGTCGTCCTCCTCGTCGGCCGCCTCGCCGTTCAGCTCGGCCAGCTCCTTGCGGACGGCGTCCAGCTGGCGGCGGAGCAGGAACTCCTTCTGCTGCTTGGCGACGCCCTCCTCGACGTCCTTGCGGATGGTGTCGTTGACCTCCTCCTCGGCGAGGTGGTCGCGCAGCAGCGTCAGCGCGTACTCCAGCCGGGCGACCTGGTCGGCCTCCAGCAGCACCTTGAGCTTCTGCTCGGCGGTGACGAAGGGCGCGTAGCCGATGTTGTCGGCGAGCTCGCCGACGCCCTCGATCTGGGCGACCCGGTCGACGATCTGCCAGGCGCCGCGCCTGCGCAGCCACTGGGTGGAGAGGCTCTTGTACTCCTTGACCAGCTCGGCGGCGCGGCCGGCCACGGGCGTGGCGACCGAGGACTCCCGGAACGGCGTGGTCTCCACCCAGAGCGCGGCGCCGGGCCCGGTGGTGCCGACGCCGATCCGGACCCGGCGCACGGCGCGCACCAGCGCGGCCGGGTCGCCGTCGGCCAGCCGGCCGACCTGCTCCACGGTGGCCAGCGTGCCGGCCGCCGCGTACGAGCCGTCCACCCGCGGGACCAGCAGGACCTGGGGCTTGCCGGCGCCGGTGGCGGCGGCGCGGGCGGCCTCCACCGCGGCGCGCACCTCGGTGTCCTTCAGGTCCAGCGGGACGACCATGCCCGGCAGGACCACCTCGTCGTCGAGCGGCAGCACGGGCAGGGTGAGCGGTGTGGACGTCGATGCCATGATCTCTCCCCAGTCAGCGAAGTTGAGCTGACCTGACTAAGGTTTGGCGGGCGCCGGTTGTTCCCCGGGTTCTGTTCGCCGTCAGCGAACGGATCCGGGTCTGCGGGGCCCTGTCAAAAACGGGGAGCGCGGGCGGCGCGGCAGGCGCCGCCGAAGGAGGAGGAGCGCGGGCTCAGGCGCGGTCGAGCACCGCGGAGGCCGCCGGGGCCGTCGTCCGGGAGTGCTCGCGGGGCAGCGGCCGGCCGGGCCCGCGGCGCAGCCAGCGCCACAGCGCCACCCCGGCCAGCAGCGCGACCGGGTGGCCCACGCCGGTGACCAGGTCGGCCTCGGTGAGGATCTGGTCGACGATCAGCAGCCCGGCGAGCCCCAGGGCGAGCAGCCGCCCGCGCGCGGACAGCAGCCCGGCCAGGGCGCCGAGGCTGGCCAGCACGCCGTAGCTGACGCCGATGTCCAGATAATCCAGCGCCTCGGCCCCCATCCGCCCGGTCGCCACCGCCGCGATCACCACGCCCTGGGAGAGCAGGGTGGCGGTGACGTGACCGATCGCGAAGACCACCGCCGCCCGGGCCGCCCCGACGCGGCGCTCCAGCGGCGCCACGGTGAAGGCGAAGGCCCACAGGTACGGCATCCAGATCGGCCCGGCCACCCAGAAGCCGCTGAGCAGCAGGGCCCGCACCGGATGCTGGAGCAGGTTGTGCCCGTCCGAACTGGACGCCTCCTGCAGGCGCAGCACCAGTTCGGGGTCGGCGAGGTGGGCGAAGGTCGTGGTCGCGCCGACCACGGCCAGGTAACCGAGCGCGAAGGGGTTGCGCCGCGGGGTCGGCATCCGGGTCAGCAGCCAGCCGAGCACGCAGGTGCGCAGGCCGTGCCGGTAGAGGCCGTACGGCGGTCCGGCCGGGGGCCGGAGCGGGGGCGCGCCCCGTCGCAGCTCAGCCATGCCGCCTCCGATCCGCGCACGTCCAGCAACCGGTACCGCCGGTGCCCAACGTACCCGCGCGCACCGGTCATCCCGCACCCGGACGATTGTCGTGACCACGGTACGACCGGAGCCTGGGAGTCCGCTGGGAGTACGCCGTGAACTCCCTCAGCCGGACACCCCGTCATTGGTCCAGACCATCCCTGCGCCTACGCACCAGTACCGGCGCTGACCGGCGGCTCGGCGGCGATTCGGGTGCACACGTATCGTCACAGAGTGAAAAAACGGGGGGTAAGGTATCGCCCCGTGCCCACAAGTGAGTGGGACGGACGGACGGCCGGGTGGCCGGCCGACGGGCCGGAAACCTCCGGTCCACCTGCCGGGAAGCACCCGCTGTCCGTACGCTGCGAAGTGCGCGGGCGGGACGGGCGGTTCACTGTCCGCCGAGCCACGCACGGGATCGGGACGGCGGACCCGGCACAGTCCACGACGGAACAAGACTACGAGCGGAGCCCCGCCATCCCCACAGGTGGCCGGCCCGCAGCCCTGGGGGCGGTGGCGTGACCGTGACAGAAATTCAGCAGGACAACCACAACACCGGCGGCACGGTGAGCAGCCAGCGCAGAGTGCTGGTGGTGGAGGACGAGCCGACGATCGCCGAGTCCATCGCGGCCCGGCTGGGCGCGGAGGGCTTCAAGGTCGCCGTGGCCCACGACGGCCCCGGCGCCGTCGACGGCTTCCACACCTGGCAGCCGGACCTGGTCGTCCTCGACATCATGCTGCCCGGCTTCGACGGCCTGGAGGTCTGCCGTCGCATCCAGGCCCAGCGCCCGGTGCCGGTGCTCATGCTGACCGCGCGCGACGACGAGACGGACCTGCTGGTCGGCCTCGGCGTCGGCGCCGACGACTACATGACGAAGCCGTTCTCGATGCGCGAGCTCGCGGCCCGGGTCAACGTGCTGCTGCGCCGCGTCGAGCGCGCCCAGCAGGCCGCCCGGACGCCCACGCTCGGCTCGCTGCGCTTCGGCGAGCTGGAGATCGACCACGTCCAGCGCCGGGTGCGGCTCGCCTCGGGCGACGTCCACCTGACGCCGACCGAGTTCGACCTGCTGGCCTGCCTGGCCGCCCAGCCGCGCGCGGTCCTCACCCGCGAGCAGCTGCTGGCCGAGGTGTGGGACTGGACCGACGCCTCCGGCACGCGCACCGTGGACAGCCACGTCAAGGCGCTGCGCCGGAAGATCGGCGCCAGCTGGATCCGCACCGTGCACGGGGTCGGCTACGCGCTGGAGGCCCCGCTCTCGTAGCGGTGCCACGGGCCTGGGCCACCGGGGGCCCATGTCCCGCGCCGCCGCCACCACGCCATCGGGGCGACCACGGGCGGGGGGAACCACCAGCGGGGGATCGCAGGGAACTCATGACCTTTCCACAGCAACGCGGCCCGCAGCAGCGCGGCCCGCAGCGCCGCGACGCGCGGCAGCACCACGGGGACACCGACGCCACGCGCCCGCCCACCCTGGTCGGCCGCGCCGTGCGCCGGGTCTGGGCCGACATCCGTCCGCTCGACCCGGTCCGCTCCATCAAGGGCAAACTCGCCCTGCTGGTGATCGTCTCGGTCTTCGTGGCCACCGGCATGGTGGTGGTGGCGATCCGCTCGGAGACGCAGATCCGGATCATCATGATCTTCTCGATGATCGCCTCACTGCTCTTCATGCAGTTCCTGGCGCACGGGCTGACCGCGCCCCTGCGCGACATGACCGCGGCCGCCCGCGCGATGGCCTCCGGCGACTACAGCCGGCGGGTCGAGGTGAACTCGCGCGACGAGATCGGCGAGCTGGCCGCCACCTTCAACCAGATGGCCTCCGACCTGGAGGCCGCCGACCGGCACCGGCGCGAGCTGATCGCCAACGTCTCGCACGAGCTGCGCACGCCCATCGCCGCGCTGCGCGCCGTCCTGGAGAACGTGGTCGACGGCGTGGTCCAGCCGAACCCGACGACGCTGGGGGCCGCGCTGGAGCAGACCGAGCGGCTGGGCCGGCTGGTCACCCACCTGCTCGACCTCTCCAAGATCGACAACGGGGTGGTCCCGCTGGACGCCCGCACCTTCGAGGTCCGCCCGTTCCTGGACGGCGTGCTGCGCGGGGTCACCGTGGACGGCGCCACCGCCGGCGGGGCGTTCTCCCGGCGTGGGGACGTCCGGCTGGCGCTGGAGGTCAGCCCGTCCGGCCTGACCGGTGTCGCGGACCCGGAACGGCTCCACCAGGTGGTCGCCAACCTGGTCGACAACGCCTGCAAGCACTCCCCGCCCGGCGGCACCGTGACCGTCCGGGCGAGGCCCGCCGGCGAGGGCGGCGGCCTGCTGCTGGAGGTCGAGGACGAGGGGCCGGGCATCCCGCCCGCCGACCGCACCCGCGTCTTCGAGCGGTTCAGCCGCAGCGGCACCGCGACCGCCCAGGGCCCCGGCAGCGACGGCGGTACGGGCCTCGGCCTCGCCATCGCCCGCTGGGCGGTCGACCTGCACGGCGGACGGATCGAGGTCGCCGAGGCGCGGCGCGGCTGCCGGATCGAGGTCCGGCTGCCCGGACCGGCGGGGACGCGTCAGCAGGCGCACGGTCATGTCACAGAAGCGACACAGACTTCCGCCTAGCCATTTGTCCGTTTTTGCGCCGATATGGGTGGCGATCAGACCTGGCCAGTTCCCCTCCGGTACGGCTTTCTAACGCACAATTTCGGCCAAACCGCAGGTCACGACTGTGATCCGGGGCACGCCTGACCCCCGGGGACTGCGCGATCACTGCTGGGAGGCGTAGCCTTAATCCCCGCTGTCCAAACATCCCAAAAGGAAGCGGAAGAGGGCGGTTGCCGCCGTGTCGCCACAGTCCCCTGAAACCCCCAACAGCTCGGCAAGCTCCACTGGCTTCGGCCCCAATGAGTGGCTCGTCGACGAGATCTACCAGCAGTACCTCCAGGACCCGAACTCGGTCGACCGAGCCTGGTGGGACTTTTTCGCCGACTACAAGCCCGGTACCGAGGTGACCCCAGTGACCCAGGCCGCGACCCAGGCCGGCCCCACGCCGACCCCTGCCGCTGCCCCCGCGCCCGTCGCTGCCGCTGCGGCGGCGCCCGCCCCCGCTGCACCGGCCGCTCCGGCCCCGCCAGCGACGGTCGTGGCAGTGCCGGCGCCCGCGCCGCTCGCCGCAGCCCCGGCCGCGCCCCCGGCGCCCAAGGCCGCCGCCCCGGCGAAGCCGGCCGCGACCGAGGACACCGGCCCCGAGCTCGTCCAGCTGCGCGGCCCGGCCAAGGCCGTCGCCACCAACATGGACGCCTCGCTGGAGGTCCCGACCGCCACCTCGGTGCGCGCGGTGCCCGCCAAGCTGCTGATCGACAACCGCATTGTCATCAACAACCACCTGCAGCGCGCCCGCGGCGGCAAGGTCTCCTTCACCCACCTGATCGGTTACGCCCTGGTCCAGGCCATCAAGGCCGCCCCGGGCATGAACCACAGCTACCGGGTGGAGGACGGCAAGTCCTTCCTGGTCAAGCCCGAGCACGTGAACCTCGGCCTGGCCATCGACCTGGTGAAGCCCAACGGCGACCGCCAGCTCGTCGTCGCGGCCATCAAGAAGGCCGAGACGCTCGACTTCTTCGGCTTCTGGCAGGCCTACGAGGACATCGTCCGCCGGGCCCGCGCCAACAAGCTGACCATGGACGACTTCACCGGCGTCACGGTCTCGCTGACCAACCCCGGCGGCATCGGCACCGTGCACTCCGTGCCGCGCCTGATGCAGAACCAGGGCACCATCGTCGGCGTCGGCGCCATGGAGTACCCGGCCGAGTTCCAGGGCTCCGCCCCGGAGACCCTGTCCCGCCTCGGCGTCTCCAAGATCATGACGCTGACCTCGACCTACGACCACCGCGTCATCCAGGGTGCGGCGTCCGGCGAGTTCCTGCGCGAGATCCACCGCCTGCTGCTCGGCGAGAAGGGTTTCTACGACGAGATCTTCGAGTCGCTGCGGATCCCGTACGAGCCGGTCCGCTGGGCCACCGACGTCGCCACCACCCACGACGACGAGGTCAACAAGACCGCCCGCGTCATGGAGCTGATCCACTCCTACCGGGTCCGCGGCCACCTCATGGCCGACACCGACCCGCTGGAGTACAAGCAGCGCAAGCACCCCGACCTGGACGTGACCACGCACGGCCTCACCCTGTGGGACCTGGAGCGCGAGTTCGCGGTCGGCGGCTTCGGCGGCCAGAAGATGATGAAGCTCCGCGACATCCTCGGCCTGCTGCGCAACACCTACTGCCGCACCGTCGGCATCGAGTACATGCACATCCAGGACCCCAAGCAGCGCAAGTGGCTGCAGGAGCGTCTGGAGAAGCCGTACACCAAGCCGGAGCGCGAGGAGCAGCTGCGCATCCTGCGCCGGCTGAACTCGGCCGAGGCCTTCGAGACCTTCCTGCAGACCAAGTACGTCGGGCAGAAGCGCTTCTCGCTGGAGGGCGGCGAGTCGCTCATCCCGCTGCTGGACGCGACCATCGACGCCGCCGCCGAGCACCGCCTGGACGAGGCCGTCATCGGCATGGCCCACCGCGGCCGCCTCAACGTGCTCGCCAACATCGTCGGCAAGCCGTACGGCAAGATCTTCGGCGAGTTCGAGGGCAACCTCGACCCGAAGTCGATGCACGGCTCCGGCGACGTGAAGTACCACCTGGGCGCCGAGGGCATGTTCACCGGCCTGGACGGCGAGGAGATCAAGGTCTCGCTGGCCGCCAACCCCTCCCACCTGGAGGCCGTGGACCCGGTCGTCGAGGGCATCGCCCGCGCCAAGCAGGACATCCTGGACCAGGGCGGCACGACCTTCCCGGTGCTGCCGATCCAGATCCACGGTGACGCGGCCTTCGCCGGCCAGGGCGTCGTCGCGGAGACCCTGAACATGTCGCAGCTGCGCGGCTACCGCACCGGCGGCACCGTGCACGTCGTGGTGAACAACCAGGTCGGCTTCACCGCCGCCCCGGCCTCCAGCCGCTCCTCGATGTACTGCACCGACGTGGCCCGCATGATCGAGGCCCCGATCTTCCACGTGAACGGCGACGACCCGGAGGCCGTGGTCCGCGTCGCGCGGCTCGCCTTCGAGTTCCGCGAGGCGTTCCACAAGGACGTCGTGATCGACCTCATCTGCTACCGCCGCCGCGGTCACAACGAGGCCGACAACCCGTCGTTCACCCAGCCGCTGATGTACGACCTGATCGACAAGAAGCGCTCGGTGCGCAAGCTGTACACCGAGGGCCTGATCGGTCGCGGCGACATCACCATGGAAGAGGCGGAGCAGGCGCTCCAGGACTTCCAGGGCCAGCTGGAGAAGGTCTTCGCCGAGGTCCGCGACGCCGCCCAGGCGCCCGCCGACGCGACCAACGGCAAGCCGGTCGCCGACTTCCCGGTCTCCATCCAGACCGGCATCTCCCAGGAGATGGTGAAGCGGATCGCCGCCTCGCAGGTCAACCTGCCGGACTGGCTGACCGTCCACCCGCGTCTGCTGCCGCAGCTGCAGCGCCGCGCCGCCTCGGTCGAGGACAACACCATCGACTGGGCGATGGGCGAGACCCTCGCCATCGGCTCGCTGCTGATGGAGGGCCACCCGGTCCGCCTGGCCGGCCAGGACAGCCGCCGCGGCACCTTCGGCCAGCGTCACGCGGTCCTGATCGACCGCAACAGCGGCGAGGACTACACCCCGCTGCTGTACCTGACCGAGGACCAGGCCCGCTACACCGTGTACGACAGCCTGCTGTCCGAGTACGCGGCGATGGGCTTCGAGTACGGCTACTCGCTGACCCGCCCGAACGCGCTGGTCATGTGGGAGGCGCAGTTCGGCGACTTCGTCAACGGCGCGCAGACCATGGTGGACGAGTACATCGCCTCCGCCGAGCAGAAGTGGGGCCAGCACTCCGGCGTCACCCTGCTGCTGCCGCACGGCTACGAGGGCCAGGGCCCGGACCACTCGTCCGCCCGCCCGGAGCGCTTCCTCCAGCTGTGCGCGCAGAACAACATGACGGTCGCCATGCCGACCCTGCCGTCGAACTACTTCCACCTGCTGCGGTGGCAGGCGCACAACCCGCACCACAAGCCGCTGGTCGTCTTCACCCCGAAGTCGATGCTGCGTCTGAAGGCCGCGGCGAGCGCGACCGAGGAGTTCCTGTCCGGCTCGTTCCGCCCGGTCATCGGCGACAGCACCGTCGACCCGGCGCAGGTCCGCAAGGTGATCATCACCGCGGGCAAGTTCTACTACGACGTCGAGGCGGCCCGTACCGAGCGCGGGGTCACCGACACCGCGATCGTCCGGGTCGAGCGGCTCTACCCGCTGCCGGTGGCCGAGCTCCAGGAGGAGCTGGCCCGCTACGGCGACGACGTCCAGTTCGTCTGGGCGCAGGAGGAGCCGGCCAACCAGGGTGCCTGGCCGTTCATCGCGATGAACCTGGTCGACCACCTGCAGGTCGTCATCGGCCGCAACGCCAACGGCGCGCGCCTGCGCCGCGTCGCCCGCACGGCCTCCTCGGCCCCCGCGGTCGGCTCGGCCAAGCGTCACGCCGCCGAGCAGAAGGCGCTGCTGGACGAGATGTTCTCGATCTGACCCGGTCGGGTGAACCGGCCCGTCCGGTGAACCGCCGTCGTCCGACGCCCGGCCCCCGCGTTCCGTACGCGGGGGCCGGGCGTTTGCGCGTCCGCGGCGCCCCCGTCGGGACCCGGTCAAGGTCGCAGCTCTGCAACCAATCGGCGGGCGCGCTGCGAGCACCTCTGACGGCTCGATAGGTTATTCCTCGCCAGTTGCCGTACCAGAGACAGCCGCCCGGGAGCCCGTCACCGCCCCCGTGGCCGGCGGACGACCTCACCGCACTCCCAGGGGGATCACCACATGACCGCCGACACGCCACGCGACGCCACCCCGCTCCCGCCGGTCTTCCAGCCGCTCCAGCCCGAGGACCCGAAGGAGGTCGGCGGCTACCGCCTGTTCGCCCGGCTCGGCGCCGGCGGCATGGGCCGGGTCTACCTCTCGTACACGCCGGGCGGGCGCCCGGTCGCCCTCAAGGTGGTCCGCCCCGAGTTCGCCGAGGACGGCGAGTTCCGCCGGCGGTTCGCCCAGGAGGTCACCAACGCCCAGCGCATCCACGGGCTCTACACCGCCCAGGTGATCGACTCCGGCGGCCTGGACTCGGACGCCCCCTGGCTGGTCACCGCCTACGTGCCCGGCCCGTCCCTGCAGCAGGTGGTGCGCGAGAACGGCGCGCTGCCGGTCCGCACCGTGCTGCTGCTGATGGGCGGCATCGCCGAGGCGCTCCAGGCGATCCACAGCGTCGAGGTGGTGCACCGCGACCTCAAGCCGGCCAACGTGCTGGTGGCGGGCGACGGCCCGCGCGTGATCGACTTCGGCATCGCCCGGGCCGCCGACGCCACCGCGCTCACCGGCACCGGCTACCGGATCGGCTCGCCGGCCTTCATGTCGCCCGAGCAGGCCCAGGGCAAGCCGGTCTCCCCGGCCACCGACGTCTTCGCGCTGGGCGCGCTGGCCGCGTACGTGGCGGGCGGTGCCCCGCCGTTCGGCGACGGCCCGGACACCGCGGTGCTCTACCGCGTGGTGCACGAGCAGCCCGAGCTGGAGCGGGTCCCGGCCGACCTGCGCGAGCTGATCCTGCGCTGCCTGGCGAAGTCCGCCGAGGACCGGCCCAAGCCGGCCGAGATCATCGAGATCGCCCGCAACCACCCGTCGGTCGGCGGCCAGCTGCGGTTCGCCGACGACTGGCTGCCCAAGCAGGTCAACACCGAGATCACCCGCCGCTCGGACCTCCCGAAGACCCCGCCGACCCCGCTGCCGGCCGCACCCACCCTGCCGCCGACCCCCGCCCCCACCGCCCCGCCGGCCCCGGCCGCGCCCTCGGTGGCCCCGGCGCAGTCCGGCCCGATGCCCACCCTGCAGGTCGCCGCGCCCGTCCCGGCCACCCCGCCGCCCGGCTTCACCCCGCCGCCGCTGGGCGCGTACGGCGCGCCGCAGCCCGCCACCGAGGCGCCGACCGGCCCGGTGCTGGGCACCCCGCCGACCGTGCAGTACCAGCAGCCGACCTACGACACCCCCGCGCCGCAGCCCGCGTACCCGCAGCCGACCTACGACACCCCGGCGCCGCAGCCGGCGTACCAGCAGACCGGGCCGCTGCCGACGTACGACACCCCGCCGCCCGGCCCGGTGGTCACCGACACCGCGGCGGAGCCGGAGCCCAAGCGCCGGGGCGTCTCCTGGAAGGTGCTGCTCAGCGTCGCCCTGGTGATGGCACTCGGCGGCACGGTCGGCGGCGTGGTGCTGATGAAGCAGCTGGGCGACGGGGACAAGAAGGACGACAAGCCGGCCGCCGCGTCCTCGCCGCAGACCACCGGCCAGGCGAGCCAGAGCGCGCAGCCGGCCCCGACGCCGAGCCAGAGTTCCTCCTCGGCGGACGGCGGGTCGAGCCCCTCGGCCGCCGCGACCTCCCCGAAGAGCTCCAAGAGCGCCACCCCGAGCCCCGGCAGCACGCTGCGGACGCCGAAGTACACCGTGGTCTACACCGACAAGGCCCTGCGCGCGCCCAGCACCAGCTACAGCTTCGACCTGAACACCGGCAACGTGGTCAGCGACTCGGTGAGCGTCTCGTGGAAGCTGGAGCCGAGCTACAACAGCTTCGACTGGACCAGCGGCTCGGACGCCTACATCTCCCACGAGGCCACGCTGACCCCGGAGCAGTGCTCCTCGGCCATCGACCAGGCGCCGGCGGCCGACCTGCGCTACGACGAGCTGCCGCAGGGCAAGGTCTTCTGCCTGCGCAACCGGGCCAACCTCAACATCGTGATCGGCAAGGTGCTGGAGCAGGGCAACTCCAGCACGGGCGCGGTGGGGCTGTCGCTGACCTTCTACCGCAACGACGGCTGACCCGCCCGGTCTATCCTGACCACGTTCATCACCCCATCGGACCGGAGCGAGACCGTGTACTTCACCGACCGCGGCATCGAGGAGCTGGCGAGCCGGCGCGGCGACGAGGAGGTCACCTTCGAGTGGCTGGCCGAGCGCCTGCGCGAGTTCGTCGACCTCAACCCGGACTTCGAGATCCCGGTCGAGCGGCTGGCCACCTGGCTGGCCCGGCTCGACGACGAGGACGACGAGTGAGGCGCTGAGCCCGCGACGTCGGCCCCGGGGCCCGGAAGGCGACCGCCTTCCGGGCCCCTTCGTGTCCGCCCCGTGCCCTCCCCCGTGTCCGCCCTGCGTAGGAGCGCCGGCTCGGGGGTGCCTCGGGGCCGCCTCCGGGACGGCTCCGGGGCACCTCGGGGTGAGGCCCCCTTGGCGACCGCACTCACGCGATATATCGTTTTTTAAAGAAGACGCGATACATCGCGATCCACCGAACGGGAGGCGGTTGGCATGAGCCAGTGGACGGTCGAGGGGCCCGAGAGGATCACGGTCGAGGAGACGGTCCGGGCCCTGCACGTACGGATCATCGACGGCGGCGTCAACGTGGTGGCCGCCGAAGGGCCGGCCCGTCTGGAGGTGACCGAGCTCAGCGGCGAGCCGCTGCACGTCACGCTCGTCGACGGCGTCCTCACGGTCACCTACAAGGACCTCAGCGGCTGGGGCGAGTTCGGCGACGTGCTGAAGTCGGTCGACTCGGTGAAGGGCTTCTTCTCCTCGTTCAAGCGCAAGCGCAAGGCGTTCGTCACGCTGACCGTCCCGGCTGCGGCCGAGGTCAGGGTCGGCACCGTGTCGGCGGACACCACGGTCTCCGGCAGCACCGGCCACGTCTCGGTGCAGAGCGCCAGCGGCGACGCCACCCTGGTCGGGCTGAGCGGCCGCACCGACACCAACACCGTCACCGGCGACGTGGACGCCCAGTCGGTGGCCGGCCAGCTGAAGGTGAACACGGTCTCCGGCCAGCTCACCGTGGTCGCCGGCACCGCCGACAAGGTGCAGGCGCACAGCGTCACCGGCGCGGTCACCATGGACCTCGACGTGCGGACCCCGTCCGAGATCAAGGTCACCACGGTCAGCGGCCCGGTCATCGTCCGGCTGCCCTCGCTGGCCGACACCGTGGTCGAGGCCGGCACCAACAGCGGCGACGTCTCCAGCACCTTCGAGCAGCTCAAGGTCGGCGGCACCTGGGGCGCCAAGAAGCTCTCCGGCCAGCTCGGCGACGGCAAGGGCACCCTCGCGGTGACCACCGTCTCCGGCGCGGTCACCGTGCTGCACCGCCCCGAGGGCGAGGACGACGCGACGGCGCCCGCCAAGGAGCTCCCGGCCACCCCGGACGCCGCCCAGGGCCCCGACCTCACCAAGGAGGCATGAGATGTCGCCCGTCTTCGGCCACGGCCGCCTCAGGCTCTACCTGCTGAAGCTGCTCGACGAGTCGCCCCGCCACGGCTACGAGGTGATCCGCCTGCTGGAAGAGCGCTTCCAGGGCCTGTACGCGCCCTCGGCGGGCACCGTCTACCCGCGGCTCGCCAAGCTGGAGCAGGAGGGACTGGTCAGCCACAGCACCGAGGGCGGCCGCAAGGTCTACCGGCTCACCGACGCCGGCCGGACCGAGCTGGAGGCCCGCCGGGGCGAGCTGGACGAGCTGGAGGGCGAGATCCGGGACTCGGTGACGCAGCTCGCCGGGGCGATCCGCGAGGACGTCCGGGACAGCGCCAAGGACCTGCGCGAGGAGCTGCGGGGGGCCGCGCGGACGGCGCCGCGCGCGGAGCGCGCCGAGGGCGGGGACCCGTGGGCCGGGCCGTGGGGCGACGCGGAGGCCTGGCAGCGGGCCAAGGAGGAGTTCACCGAGTTCAAGCGGCACGCCAAGGAGCAGGCCAAGCGGGCCAAGGAGCAGGAGAAGGCCGCCAAGGCCAAGGCGAAGGCCGCCGAGGAGGAGGCCCGCCGGCTGCGCGAGCAGTCCCGCGCGGCGCGTACGGCGGCGCAGCAGGAGGCCCTGCGGCTCAAGCGCCGGGTCGAGCAGCAGGTGCGCGAGCACGCCGCCAAGGGCGACTGGTCGACCGGGCTGGCCGAGGGCCTGTCCGAGCTGACCAAGGGGCTGGCCGGGCTGGCGGACGCGGCCCGCTGGGGCCACCCGGCCGGGTCGGAGGACGCCGAGCGGATCACCGTCACCCGGATCGACCTGGACAAGGACGGGACAGGCGGGGAGGAGGCCGCGGGCCCGTCGCCCGAGCCGCCGGCCTGGACGGCCACCGACCCGGCCGGGGATCCGGCCCGCGAGCTGGAGCGGCTGCTCGACCGCTTCCGCGACCGGGTCCGGGACGCCGCCCGGGACGGCCGGGTGACACCCGAGCGGCTCGCCGAGGCCCGTACGGTGCTCGGCACGGCCGGCGAGCGGCTGGGGCGACTGCTCGGTTGAGACCGCCGCACGGAGCGGGGCCCGGCACTCCTCGGGGGAGGTGCCGGGCCCCTTCGCGTCGGGCCCGTCAGGGGGTCAGGACGATCTTGCCGAAGACGTCACCCTTGGCCATCCGGGCGAAGGCGTCCCGGGCCTCGGTCAGCGGCAGCACCGAGTCGATCACCGGGCGGACGCCGGCGGTGGCGCACAGCGAGAGCAGACCGGCCAGCTCCTCCTTGCTGCCCATGGTCGAGCCGACCACCTTGAGCTCCAGGAAGAAGATCCGGTTCAGCTCGGCCGCCTTGGGGTTGGGGCCGGAGGTCGCGCCGGAGATCACGATGGTGCCGCCGGGGCGCAGCGACTTCACCGAGTGCCCCCAGGTGGCGGCACCGACGGTCTCCATCACCGCGTCCACCCGCTCGGGCAGCCGGGCGCCGCTCTCGAAGGCGGCGTCGGCGCCCAGCTCCACGGCCCGGGCGCGCTTGGCCTCGTCCCGGCCGGTGACCCAGACCCGCAGGCCGGCCGCCTTGCCGAGGACGACCAGGGCGGTCGCGACGCCGCCGCCGGCGCCCTGGACGAGCACCGTGTCACCGGGCTTGACCCCGGCGTTGGTGAACAGCATCCGGTAGGCGGTCAGCCAGGCGGTGGGCAGGCAGGCGGCCTGCTCGAAGCTGAGCTCGGCGGGCTTGGGGAGCAGGTTCCAGGTGGGGACGACCACCTTCTGCGCGAAGGTGCCCTGGTAGCGCTCGGTCAGGATGGAGCGGGGCTCGTTCGGGCCGACCCCGTGGCCGCTCTGGCCGATCACGGAGTGGATGACGACCTCGTTGCCGTCCTCGTCGACGCCGGCGGCGTCGCACCCGAGGATCATCGGCAGCTTCTCGGCGGGCAGGCCGACCCCGCGCAGGGACCAGAGGTCGTGGTGGTTGAGGCTGGCGGCCTTGACCGTGACCACGCTCCAGCCGGGGCGGGCCTCCGGCTCGGGGAGCTCACCGAGCTCCAGTCCGTTCAGCGGGTCGTCGGCGTCGATACGGGCGGCATAGGCGGCAAACATGATCCGGACGATAGCCGGGACGGCCGGGGCCCGGAACCACGCGAGGGTGTGATGTCCACCGCGTGTTCCGGGCCCGATCGTTGACGTGCCGTCAGCGGCGCGCGACGCCCTCGGCGCGGGCGGCCTCGGCGACCGCCTTGGTGACCGCGGGGGCGACCCGCTCGTCGAACGGCGAGGGGATCACCTTCTGCGGGGTGAGCTCGTCGGCGACCACGCCGGCCAGCGCCTTGGCGGCGGCCAGCTTCATGCCCTCGGTGATCCGGGTGGCCCGGACCTGCAGGGCGCCGGCGAAGATGCCGGGGAAGGCCAGCACGTTGTTGATCTGGTTCGGGAAGTCGCTGCGCCCGGTGGCGACGACCGCCGCGTAGCGGTGCGCGACCTCGGGGTGGATCTCCGGGGTGGGGTTGGCCATCGCGAAGATGAACGCGCCCTCGGCCATCGTGGCGACGGCCTCCTCCGGGACGGTGCCGCCGGAGACGCCGATGAAGACGTCGGCGCCGGCCAGCGCCTCGGCCAGGCTGCCCTTGACGCCGGTGCGGTTGGTCTGCGCGGCGATCTCGGCCTTGACGTCGGTGAGGTCGCCGCGGCCCTCGTACACGACGCCGCGGCGGTCGCAGACCGCCACGTCGCCGATGCCGGCCGCGACCAGCATCTTGGCGATGGCGATGCCCGCCGCGCCGGCGCCGGAGATGACGGCCCGCAGCGAGCCGATCTCGCGGCCGGTCACCTTGGCCGCGTTCCAGAGCGCGGCGGTGGTGACGATCGCGGTGCCGTGCTGGTCGTCGTGGAAGATCGGGATGTCCAGGGCGTCCTGGAGGCGGCGCTCGATCTCGAAGCAGCGGGGGGCGGAGATGTCCTCCAGGTTGACGCCGCCGAAGGAGGGCGCCAGGCGCACCACGGTCTCGACGATCTCGTCGACCTCGGTGCAGGCCAGCGCGATCGGGACCGCGTCCACGCCGCCGAACTGCTTGAACAGGATGGCCTTGCCCTCCATCACGGGCAGCGAGGCCTCCGGGCCGATGTCGCCCAGGCCCAGCACGGCGGTGCCGTCGGTGACGACGGCCACGGTGTTGGACTTCCAGGTGTAGTCGTTCACCAGCTCGGGCTGCTCGGCGATGGCGGTGCAGACGCGGGCGACGCCGGGGGTGTACGCGAGGGACAGGTCGTCCGCGTCGCGCACCGGGACGGTCGCCCGGACCTCCATCTTGCCGCCGCGGTGGAGCGCGAAAACGGCGTCGACCGGATCGTCGGTGTCCTGGGTGGTGCTGTGCATGATCTCCGCTGCCACGATGACCTCTTCGTCATTGGTTTCAGCGAGGACGCGCGGGACCGACGGGAGCGGACGATCCCGCCGGAAGGGGAAACCGGGAAACCGGTACCGAAACCGGAAACCGGGTACGCCGAAGCGGACCCGGGAGGGCGGGGTCGGGGCGCAGCCGTCGGGCGGCGCCCTCGGGGTGAGGGTTTTTGGATTATGCCTGGGCTGTGCTTCCGGACCCGAGCGTAGGTCGGACGAAGGCCTCGCACCTCTGCCTTTTCGTCCTCGTCGCGCGCTCTTCATCCAACGGTCCGCCACTTGACGGCGTCCGGTGTCCGAAGCAACCTGGCCTCCGGCGTCGGTGGCGGCCAATGAGCACACGCACCCGCAGGAGTGAACGCGGACACGGAGGGAGTGGTGCCCCGGATACGGAGTCGGCGTCGTCGGCTTCCGTTCCTGCGCACCCCGGTCCTGTCGGGAACCGGCGGTCTTCGTTCGTGCGTCGGGGGTCACCCGATACCAGATTCTGACACACCCGCCGACCGGCCCCTCGGGGCGGGATGGGAGGATCCCATTTCCGCCACTTCGCGTACACCACCGCGGCGCCCTGGCGACAAAGCCCCGGCCCTCCCACAGGAGCAGCACCATGCACCACCTCCCGCACGCCCGCCGCCCGGCCGTTCTCGGCGCCGCGCTGACCACCGCCGGCGCCCTGCTGATGACCGGATGCGCCTCCGGCGCGGAGAGCGGGGCGACGAAGGACCCCGTCCAGGAGATCCGGGCCAAGGTTCCCCAGGCCCAGCGGTCGGCCGGCGTCCTGAAGATCGGTTCGGACCTGAACTACGCGCCGGTGGAGTACCGCGGCGCCGACGGCAAGCCCGAGGGCCTGGACCCGGACATCGCCAACGCGCTCGGCAAGATCCTCGACCTGCGGATCGAGATCGCCGACACCCCGTTCGACAAGGTCATACCGAACCTGCACGGCAAGCAGTACGACGTGGCCATGTCCGCGCTGAGCGACACCCGCCCGCGGCGCGAGGGCACCGACGAGTCGGGCGCCAAGGTCAACCCGGGTGTCGACTTCGTGGACTACTTCATCGCGGGCACCTCGATCATCGTCCCGAAGGGCAACCCCAAGGGCATCAAGACCCTGAACGACCTGTGCGGCCAGACCGTCGCGCTCCAGCAGGGCACCACGCAGGACGAGATCATCACCCGCCAGGTGGGCGCCTGCCAGCGGACCGGCAAGCCGATCAAGGTGCACAAGTTCGACAGCGACGCCAAGGCGCTGGCCGAGGTCGCCTCCGGCGCCGCGGTGGCCGGGTTCAACGACTTCCCGGTGGCGGCCCACGCCGCCAAGACCACCGACGGCGGCAACCGCTTCGAGGTCACCGGCCTGCAGTCGACCTCGACCCCGTACGGGATCGCGGTGCGCAAGGAGGACACCCAGCTGCGGGACGTGCTGGTCAAGGCGGTGGACCAGCTGATCCGCAGCGGCGAGTACGACAAGATCCTCGCCAAGTGGAACGTCAGCGCCGGCGCGGCGCAGAACGCGGTGGTCAACGGGGGCCTCTGACACCGGACCTGAGGGGCATCTGGGCCATCCGCGCGGGAGGCCCGCCCGATCGGGCGGGCCTCCGGGCGTGGCGACGCTGGATCTGCATACTTATACGCAGGGTGACAGGGACACCGCATTCGTCCGGATAGCGGACGGCGGGCGTCCTCGTTATCCGATTTTGATCTGAATGAGGGCCACCTGACCGTCATCAGATGGCAGGATTCCCCCCATCTCGGATCGAGCCGACCACTGGTCGAGGCGGTTCGGTCAACGTCCACCTCGGCGGAGGGTGGCGGAAGCAGTACCAGCAGTACCCCTGCACCACCCTGCGCGACTCCCTGCACAGGCCAATGCACGACCGGCTCTTCCCGTACGACGACGTACAGCGGCACCAGCCTCCCGTACAGCGCCGTACGGCCAGGCTGCCCCGGTGTGCCGCTCCCCGCGGCGCGCTCCGCCCGACCTCTCCCTCAGGAGGAGATCCCCCTCATGACCGTCCGTACCCAGCGCACCCGGCTCCTCTCGGCCGTCGCGGTAGTCGCCTCCCTGTCGCTCGGCCTCACCGCCTGCGGCGACAACGAGAAGAACGAGGGCGGCGCGCCGAACGCGAGCGCGTCGGTCAACGCCGTCAAGGCCGACGAGAAGCTCGCCGCGATGGTCCCGGCCGACATCAAGTCCTCCGGAAAGCTCGTGGTCGGCTCGGACGCCTCGTACGCCCCGAACGAGTTCACCGACGAGAAGGGCACCATCGTCGGCATGGACGTCGACTTGGCCAACGCCATCGCGGCCAAGCTCGGCCTCAAGGCGGAGGTCCAGAACTCGCCCTTCACCGCGATCATCCCCGGCATCGGCGCCAAGAAGTTCCAGCTCGGCATGAGCTCCTTCACCGACACCAAGGAGCGCGAGCAGGAGGTCGACATGGTGACCTACTTCACCGCCGGCTCGGCCGCCGCGGTGAAGAAGGGCAACCCGGACAAGATCAACGCCGACGACCTCTGCGGCAAGAAGGTCGCCGTCCAGACCGGCACCACCCAGGCCACCGACGACATCCCGGCCCGCGACGCCAAGTGCACCGCGGAGGGCAAGCCCACCATCCCCAACGGCGGCGACAAGTTCGACCTGCAGACCGACGTGACCAACGCCGTCGTCTCGGGCCGCGACCAGGTCATGCTGGCGGACTCCCCCGTCGTCGACTACGCGATCAAGCAGTCCGGCGGCCAGCTGGAGAAGATCGGCTCCACCTACGGCGCCGCCCCGTACGGCATCGCGATGGCCAAGGGCACCCAGCTGAGCCCGGCCGTCCAGGGCGCCGTCCAGGCGCTGATCGACGACGGCACCTACAAGCAGATCCTCAACAAGTGGGGCGTGGAGGCCGGCGCCATCGACAAGTCGCAGGTCAACGGCGCGACCAGCTGAAGTCCCGCCGCCACCACACGTACCATCGCGACCCCCTTCTGAGGTCTCAACTGTGAACACTCCCCACAAGGGGACTGCCGGCCCGGGACGGCCTGAAGACATCAAGGCCGTCCCGGTCCGCCACCCCGGACGCTGGGCCGGAGCAGCCGTCATCCTCGTCCTCGCGGCGATGCTGCTCAACGCCCTTCTCAACAACCCCGCTTTCAAGTGGGACGTCGTCGGCAACTACCTGTTCGACGACCGCATCCTGCAGGGCCTCCTGGTCACGCTGGAGCTGACCGCCCTGGCCATGGTCATGGGCCTGGTCGGCGGCGTCATCCTCGCGGTGATGCGCCTGTCGCCGAACCCGCTGCTCTCCGGAACCGCCTGGGTCTACATCTGGATCTTCCGCGGCACCCCGGTGCTGGTGCAGCTGGTCTTCTGGAACTTCCTGGGCCTGCTGTGGCCCAAGCTCTCCATCGGCATCCCGTTCGGCCCCGAGTTCTGGTCCGAGCAGACCAACGTCCTCATCCCGACCTTCGTCGCCGCCCTCCTGGGCCTCGGCCTCAACGAGGCCGCCTACATGGCGGAGATCGTCCGAGGCGGCATCCAGTCCGTGGACGAGGGCCAGCAGGAGGCCGCGCACGCCCTCGGCATGAGCCGGTTCGACACCATGCGGCGGATCATCCTGCCGCAGGCGATGCGGGTGATCATCCCGCCGACCGGCAACGAGACCATCTCGATGCTCAAGACCACCTCGCTGGTCAGCGTCATCGCGGTGGAGGAGCTCTTCCGCGCGGGCCAGAACATCTACTCCCGCACGTTCCAGAACATCCCGCTGCTGATCGTCATCAGCATCTGGTACCTGCTGCTCACCTCGCTGCTCACGATCGTGCAGTACTACATCGAGCGGCACTACGCTCGTGGTGCGAACCGGACGCTCCCGCCGACCCCGATCCAGCGACTGCGCAGGCTGTTCGCCGGCAAGCCGGCCAAGCCGAGCAAGAAGGCGGATGTCGTCCCGGGCCTCGAAGGAGGTGGTCACGTATGACCGAGCTGAGCAAGACGCCCCAGGACACCGGCCTGTCGGTCCCGATGGTCCGCGCCGAGGGCGTGCACAAGTCCTACGGAGCCGTCCAGGTGCTCAAGGGCATCGACCTGGAGGTCAAGCAGGGCGAGGTGTTCTGCCTGATCGGCCCCTCCGGCTCCGGCAAGTCGACCTTCCTCCGGTGCATCAACCACCTGGAGAAGATCAACGGCGGCCGCCTCTGGGTGGACGGCGAGCTCGTCGGCTACAAGCAGCGCGGCGACCGGCTCTACGAGCTGAAGGACAAGGAGGTCGCCCTCAAGCGCCGTGACATCGGCATGGTGTTCCAGCGCTTCAACCTGTTCCCGCACATGACGGCCATAGAGAACGTCATGGAGGCTCCGGTCCAGGTCAAGGGCGAGAGCAGGGCCGAGGCGCGCGAGCGCGGCATGGCCCTGCTGCAGCGGGTGGGCCTGGCCGACAAGGCCAAGAACTACCCCTCGATGCTCTCCGGCGGCCAGCAGCAGCGTGTGGCGATCGCCCGCGCGCTGGCCATGAAGCCCAAGCTGATGCTCTTCGACGAGCCCACCTCGGCGCTCGACCCCGAGCTGGTCGGCGACGTCCTGGACGTCATGCGCGGCCTGGCCGAGGAGGGCATGACCATGGTCGTGGTCACCCACGAGATGGGCTTCGCCCGCGAGGTCGGCGACGCGCTGGTCTTCATGGACGGCGGAGTCGTCGTCGAGGCCGGCAACCCGCGTGAGGTCCTCGGCAACCCGCAGCACGAGCGCACCCGGTCGTTCCTGTCCAAGGTGCTCTGACCCGCTGCCACCCGGCGCCCGGCAGGCCCGTCCTGCCGGGCGCCGACGTTTTCCCCGCCCGGGTAATAGGCTGGAGGCAGACAGCCCGTTACCGAGACCTGGAAGGACCCCCGTGGAGCTCGCCTCCTACGCCGACCTCGCCGTCCGGCTGGTGAACACCGAGGAACCCGCGCGCGGCACCGACGCGCTCACCTCGGTGGAGGCCGTCCGCGACCTGTTCTCCGAGTCCTCGCGGGCCGCCGCGCTCGCCGACGAGTCCGACCTGCCCCGGCTGCGGGCGGTGCGCACCCGGCTGCGCGGCGTCTTCGAGGCCGCCGCCGAGGGCGACGAGGTGCGCGGCGTCGACCTGCTCAACAGCCTGCTGATGGAGTTCCCGGTCAGCCCGCTGGTCTCCGGCCACGACTTCCTCGACGAGGCCGGCCGTCCCCGCTGGCACCTGCACCTCGCCGACAACTCGCCGACCGCCACCGCGCACTTCTCCGCGGTGGCCTGCATGGGCCTGGCCGTCCACCTCACCGAGCTGGGCGCCGAGCGGCTCGGCATCTGCCAGGCCGCCCCCTGTCGCAACGCCTACCTGGACACCTCCACCAACCGCTCCCGCCGGTACTGCTCCGACCGCTGCGCCACCCGGGCCAACGTCGCCGCCTACCGGGCCCGCAAGCGCCAGGAGGCCGCCGAGGCCGCCGCGCTCGCCGGGCGGTGACCCGGGCGGTGACCCGGGCGATGACCCTGGGGTAGCCCGCCGTCAGAGGAGCTCCGGGTCCACCCAGACGCCGAGCCGCCGGGCCAGCCCCGGCACCCGGGCCGGCCGGCCGGAGAGCAGCAGCCGCTCCAGCCGGCGGCCGGGGGCCAGCCAGGCCGGGCGCGGACGCAGCCGCAGCAGGACCCGGCCGAGCACCAGTTCGTCCGGGACCGCGCCGTACTGCCGGCTGTCGCTGTCGATCGGACGGTTGTCCGAGAGCAGCCACCAGCCCCCGGGGCGGCGGCCGGCGGCCCGCTTGACCACCAGCAGGTCCTGCTGGAACGGGTGGCGGAAGAGCACCACCGCACCCGGACGCAGCCGCGCGCCGTACCGGACCAGCAGCCGGTCCCCGTCCCGCAGGGTCGGCACCATCGAGTCCCCGGCCACGTCGATCACGCCGAGGGGCAGCAGTCCGCCCCCGGGGCCGCGTTCGCCCGGCTCCGTCCACCCCGCCACCCGCGCCTCCTCCCGGCCGCACCGCACGCCGGCTCCAGTCTGCCGCACGGCCCGCCCTGCGCCGATGCCCCCTTTGGCCTGTTCCGGCGCTCCGTCTTCAGTCCCGAACGACCCGTCCTTCGGCCCTAGGCCGCCCGCCCGATCGCGAAACCCGCTGGGCGGAGGGGTAATGTCGGGCGCGGGAAGACGATCCAAGGAAGGACTCCCCAATGTTCTCTCGTCTGTTTGCGCCGCGCGTCACCGCCCACGCCCACTGCGACCTGCCCTGCGGTGTGTACGACCCGGCCCAGGCCCGTATCGAGGCCGATTCGGTGAAGGCCACCCAGGAGAAGTACCAGGCCAACGAGGACCCGCACTTCCGCGCCCGCGCCGTCATCATCAAGGAGCAGCGCGCCGAGGCCGTCAAGCACCACATCTCGGTGCTGTGGAGCGACTACTTCAAGGCCCCGCACTTCGAGAAGTACCCGCAGCTGCACCAGCTGATCAACGACACCCTGAAGGCCGCCTCGGCCGCCAAGGCGTCCACGGACCCGGCCACCGGCCAGGCCCTGCTCGACCTCATCGCCGAGGTCGAGAAGATCTTCTGGGAGACCAAGCAGGCCTGATCCCGGATCAGTCCGCGCGTGGACGCCCCCGTGCCCGGTTCGCCGGGCGCGGGGGCGTCCACGTTCCCGGGTGTCTGCGGCCCCGGGCGTCCGCGGCCCCGAGGCGGTAGGGGCGGCCGACGGCCGCGCGAGCCCGATCGCCCCGGGTCGCCGACCTCCCGACAACTCGCCGCGGACTGCGGGGGGATGGACCCCGGACGCCCCGTCAGGCCCCGCGCGCCGCCCCGGCGCGCCCACGCCCCGAGGCGAAGGCGCACCGCCCCGGAGAGCGTGGTCGGACGCGATCCCGAGGTGATCGTGATCGACGACCACGGCACCCCGGACGCCGAGGCCGAGCGGGCCCTCCTCCGGTCCTTCCCGCCGCCGGCGGACGTCTCCGCGGTCAGGAACGACCGGATCTTCGTGCTGCGCCGCGCCGACCCGGTGGAGAGCCCCCGCGACCCCGCCGCGATCACCGCGCCGGCCGCGCACCCGCGCACCGTGACGGCCGGGTGAGGGCGGCCCCCGCGGGCGTACGCTCGGAGTACGGGCCCGACGGAACCGACCGGAGGAGCGAGAGATGACGACCACGGCGGCCGCGTCCGCCTTCGACGTCCGGGCGCTGCGCGAGGGAATCGAGCGCAGCGACTCCGACACCCTGCTCGCGCTGTACGCCGACGACGCCGAACTGCGCGTGGTCGACCGCAAGACCCAGCCCAGCCACCCGCTGGTGATGCACGGACTGGAGGAGATCGGCGCCATGCTGAGCGACCTCTACGGCCGGGAGATGACCCACCGGCTGGAGCAGGTGGTGCTGCAGGACGACCACCTGGCGTTCCTGGAGTCCTGCCAGTACCCCGACGGGGTCCGGGTCCTGGTCAGCTCGGTCGCGGACCTGCGGGACGGGCGGATCGTCGACCAGACCTCGCTCCAGGCCTGGGACGAGCCGTGACCGGCCAAGTAGGCTCGTACACATGATCCGTACCGCCGAAGTCACCGATGTCCCGGTCATCCACGCCATGATCCGCGAACTCGCGGAGTACGAGAAGGAGCCGCACGCCGCGGTGGCGACCACCGAGCAGCTGCGCGAGGCGCTGTTCGGCGCCGACCCGGCGCTGTTCGGCCTGATCGCCGAGGACGACGCCACGGGCGAGCCGGTCGGCTTCGCGGTCTGGTTCCTGAACTTCTCCACCTGGCGCGGCACCCACGGCGTCTACCTGGAGGACCTCTACGTCCGGCCCTCGGCCCGGGGCGGCGGCCACGGCAAGAAGCTGCTGCTGGAACTGGCCCGGATCGCCGTGGAGCGCGGATACTCCCGCATGGAGTGGTCGGTGCTGGACTGGAACGAGCCGTCGATCAACTTCTACAAGTCGCTCGGCGCGGAGCCGATGGACGGCTGGACCGTCTACCGGCTCACCGGCGAGGCGCTCACCGCCGCCGGCACCCGCTGAGGCCCCGGCCGGACGCTCCAAGCGGAACGCGTCCGACCACTGCCCACGCTGTGTCGCGTTGACTTACCATGAGTGACCCCCGTACCGGGGTCACGAGTTCCGGTGACGACCGGACGGAGATCGCGACATCCACCCACCGATAGCGGTAACGTCTCGGGCGGATGCGCGGCGTCCGGACCCCCTTTGAGGGGTATGACCGGTACGTACCGCACCACCCCTCTGGACAGTTGGGGCGAAGCAGTTGAGCCAAGCAACAGACAGTGCCGCGGCCACCGGCCCGGAAGCACAGCGCGTCACCCAGGAGGTGAGGGTGTCCCAGATCGACGGCGAGCCCGGAGTCCAGGACTTCGTGGAGGTCCGGCTGCCCGCGGCGGGGGCCTACCTCTCGGTCCTGCGCACGGCGACGGCGGGCCTCGCGGCCCGCCTGGACTTCACCCTGGACGAGATCGAGGACCTTCGGATCGCGGTGGACGAGGCCTGCGCCATCCTGCTCCAGCAGGCCCTGCCCGGTTCGATCCTCTCCTGCGAGTTCCGGCTGGTCGGCGACTCGCTGAAGGTCACCGTCTCGGCCCCGACCACGGACGGCCGGGCACCCGAGCGCGACACCTTCGCCTGGACGGTGCTCTCCGCCCTGGCCGGCGAGGTGGACTCCTCGGTCGGCCCGGACAAAACCGTGTCGATCAGCCTGCACAAGAAGCGCGGCGGCTCCGCGGCCCACTAGGGCCGGTCACGGGACCACCGAACACGAGCCGTACGCCCGGCACCCACCCGGCCGGGACGTACGGCTCCCGGTACCGCCCACCCGGCGGTACGACCAACGAGAAGACTCCGGGCCCGCAGCCGCGGCCCGGTGCTCCCGGAACGGAACGGGGGAATGGCCGTGAGTGATCTGGACCGTACCGGCCTCGCGACGGCGGGCCCTGCCGTACCGACCCAGGCGAGCGTTCCCGGCCTCGCCGCCACCGACGAAGCGCACCCGAAGGACGCCCACCGGATGAGCCAGCCGACCGAGCCGACGTCTGATCCGTCGCCCCCGCACTCGCCCCCGCCCGCCTCCGAGGAGGCGGCGGTCGAGGTGCTGCGCAGTGCGGTGCCCGCCCAGGGCCCGCAGCGCTCGGGCGCTCCGGACCGTGAGGCGGCCCGGGCGCTGTTCGTCCGGCTGTCCGCGCTGCCCGAGGGCTCCCCGGAGCGCGTCGAGCTGCGCAACCAGCTGGTGCGGATGCACATCCCGCTGGTCGAGCACCTGGCCCGGCGGTTCCGCAACCGGGGCGAGCCGCTGGACGACCTCACCCAGGTCGCCACCATCGGACTGATCAAGTCCGTGGACCGCTTCGACCACGAGCGCGGGGTGGAGTTCTCCACCTACGCGACGCCGACCATCGTCGGCGAGATCAAGCGGCACTTCCGCGACAAGGGCTGGGCGGTGCGGGTGCCGCGCCGGCTCCAGGAGCTGCGGCTGTCGCTGACCACGGCGACCAGCGAGCTCTCCCAGCGGCACGGTCGCTCCCCCACGGTGCACGAGCTGGCCGAGCACCTCGGGATCTCCGAGGAGGACGTGCTGGAGGGCCTGGAGTCCGCCAACGCGTACTCCACGCTGTCGCTGGACGTCCCGGACAGCGACGACGAGTCGCCGGCCGTCGCGGACACCCTGGGCGCCACCGACGAGGCGCTGGAGGGCGTCGAGTACCGCGAGTCGCTGAAGCCGCTGCTCGCCCAACTGCCGCCCCGGGAGCAGAAGATCCTGGTGCTGCGGTTCTTCCGGAACATGACCCAGTCGCAGATCGCCGCCGAGGTGGGGATCTCCCAGATGCACGTCTCCCGGCTGCTGGCACGGACCCTGGCGCAGCTGCGGGAGAAGCTCCTCGTGGAGGAGTAGGACCGACCCCCCGTCAGTCCTCGGCACTCCCGGGTCGACCCCGTCGACCCGGTCGGCCCCGTCGGTGGCCCTCTACGCCTCGCCCTCGCGCGGGCCGTAGAGGGCCGTCGTCGACTTCGGGCTCAGCAGCGCGCCGATGCCCACCAGGCCCAGCAGGGCGACCACGGCGCCGATCGCGGCCGTGAGGCCGCCGTTCTGCCACATGAAGTAGCCGACCGGCAGGCAGATCGAGTTGGTCAGCACCGCCGGGCTGCGGCCCCAGCGCTGCCCCTTGAGCAGTCCCCGGGCGGCCAGCAGCGGCAGCACGCCGAGCAGGACGATCAGGAGGCCGCCGAACTCCTGGAGGCCGAGCTGCTTGGCGTCGCCGGACAGCGCGGACACCATGTCCAGGACGCCGACGACGACCAGCGCGGCGCCCTCCAGGGCGGTGATGGCGGCGCCGACGACCAGCGGGGCCGGACGGTCGGCCGGGGCCGTGTCGGCGGGCACGGGCGCGGGGGCGGGGGTTTTCGCGGTCACTCCAGCAGGGTAGCCGCCGGTTCCCGTCCACAGACCCGTAGGCTGAGCACATGCGCGCTCTCCTGGTCGTGAATCCGAAGGCGACCACCACCAGTGGCCGCACCAGGGACGTGCTGATCCACGCCCTGCGCAGCGACCTCAAGCTGGAGGTCGCCGAGACGGGGTACCGGGGCCACGCGCGCGACCTGGCCCGGCAGGCGGTGGAGGACGGCGCGGTCGACCTGGTCGTGGCGCTGGGCGGCGACGGCACCGTCAACGAGGTGGTCAACGGACTGCTCGCGCACGGTCCCGGCGAGCGGGTGCCCCGGCTGGCCGTGGTGCCCGGGGGCTCCACCAATGTGTTCGCCCGCGCGCTGGGCCTGCCGAACGACCCGGTGGAGGCCACCGGCGCCCTGCTGGACGCCCTGGAGCACCGCCGCGAGCGCCCCATCGGCCTGGGCAAGGCACTGACCGACGGACTGCCGGACCGCTGGTTCACCTTCACGGCCGGCCTGGGCTTCGACGCCGGCGTGGTGGGCCGGGTCGAGGAGCAGCGGCGGGCGGGGCGCAGGTCCACGCACGCGCTCTACGTCGGCCAGGCGCTCCGCCATTACGTCACGCAGCGTGAGCAGCGCAAGGCCGGCCCGGTGACCCTGCAGCTCGCGGGCCACGAACCGGTTCCCGGCCTGGTGCTGTCGATAGTCAGCAACACCTCGCCCTGGACCTTCCTGGGCAACCGCCCGGTGTACCCCTCCCCGCGCGCCTCCTTCGACACCGATCTCGACGTCTTCGGCATCACCCGGATGACCGCGTTCGGCACGGCTCGAACGATCCGTCAGATCCTGCGGTCGCACACACCTTCGGACGGGGGCGCCGCACCCGCAGGCCCCTCCGGGAAGCACGTCGTCTCCTACCACGACGTCAGACACTTCACCTTGGTTTCACAGGAACCGGTCCCGTTCCAGGTCGACGGGGACCACCTTGGAGACAGGAGTCGCGTCAGTTTCACAGGCGTTCGACGTGCACTGCGTGTGATTGTGTGACCGGAAGGGGGGTTCACCCTTCTTCTCGAACGCACAAGCCCCCTTCACCCCATAGAAGTACGGGCTGTGAGCTAGGCGACACCGAAGAATCAAAAATTCCTCCCCGAAGGGGGTTGTATCCGGGCCTGAGGTTTGCGAACCTCTACATGGCGATCGGGACGCATCGCAGCCGCGGCAACACCAGAACATGGCGAGTGCCGGCAGCGAAGCTCCTCTGACCGCCGAATCCCTCCCCAGCACAGACCTCCCGGGCCCGATGGGCCTTTGGTCTCTTTTGCTGTTGCGGGATTCGTGAAAGCGTTCACATTCACAAAGCCATCGATTATGCCGACCGGGTCACCCCCGCCGGCAGGAGGAGTTGGACGACCATGGACTGGCGCCACCGCGCTGTCTGCCGCGAAGAGGACCCGGAGCTGTTCTTCCCGATCGGGAACACCGGTCCTGCTCTGCTGCAGATCGAGGAAGCCAAGGCCGTGTGCCGCCGCTGTCCGGTCATGGAGCAGTGCCTCCAGTGGGCGCTCGAGACCGGCCAGGACGCCGGCGTCTGGGGCGGTATGAGCGAGGACGAGCGTCGTGCGATGAAGCGCCGCGCCGCCCGCAACCGGGCCCGCACCGCCTGATCACTCACGGCATTACCAGCAGTAACCGCTCCACCCGATCAACTCATGATCAAGGGCTTCCCTGCACCTCCTGGTGAAGCCTTCCGCACGAAGGGCCGTGCTCGACACGGTTCCGCGACACCGAGTCGCCCAGGGCACTTGATACTGTTCACTTAGAGCAATATTGTGGAGCTGTGGCGCTCACCGTGTGCAACGCACGTCAAGGTGTCGCATCACCCAGAGCCCCCGTTCCGGCCGACTCCCCCCGACGGCCGGAACGGGTTGAGAGGCCCTGTCGACCCACCCCCCCCCCGGTCGACAGGGCCTCGTTTCTGTTCTCCGGCACGTTCCCGGCGCGGCTCCGCTCTCCGGCGCGGCTCTCCGCATGGAGGCGTGCGGGGCTCCGCCCACGGCGCTCGGCCAGAACGCACGCCCCCGCCACACTTCTCAGCGCCCCCGCAGCTTCCCGGCTTCCCGATGCCGGCTCCCGCCCGGCGCCGGATCAGCGGACCGGGATCTCCAGGATCACCTTGGTGCCGCCGTTCGGTCCGGCCACCATGTCGAAGGTGCCGCCGAGCTCACCGGTGGCCAGCGTCCGCACGATCTGCAGGCCGAGGTTGCCCGCCTGCTGCGGATCGAAGCCCTCCGGCATCCCCTTGCCGTCGTCCTGCACCGTGATCAGCAGGTACTCCTCCGGCCGGGCGCCGCCGTTCCAGCTGTCCGACCAACCCGTCCCGGTGGCCGGCGCCCGCCCGCGCAGCGCGCTGACCTCCAGGTTCCCCGAGGCGGACGGACCGAAGGCGTGCTCCAGCGCGTTCTGCAGCAGCTCCGTCAGCACCATCGACAGCGGGGTCGCGACCTCGGCCGAGAGGATCCCGAAGCTCCCGCTGCGGCGGGTGGCCACCCGGCCGTCCTGGGAGAGCTCCATCACCATCGCCAGCACCCGGTCGGCGATCTCGTCGAAGGCCACCTGCTCGTCCAGCGCCTGGGAGAGCGTCTCGTGCACGATGGCGATCGAGCCGACCCGGCGGACCGCCTCGTCCAGCGCGGCCCGGCCGGACTCCGACTCCATCCGGCGCGACTGCAGCCGCAGCAGCGCGGCCACCGTCTGGAGGTTGTTCTTCACCCGGTGGTGGATCTCCCGGATGGTCGCGTCCTTGGTCATCAGCTCGCGGTCGCGGCGCCGCAGTTCGGTGACGTCCCGGCAGAGCACCAGCGAACCGGTCAGCGTCCCCTTGGGCTTGAGCGGGATCGCCCGCAGGGTCACCACCCCGCCCTGGGCCTCCACCTCGGTCTGCCGGGGCGCCCAGCCGCTCGCCAGCTTCACCAGCGCCTCGTGCACCGCCCCGCGCGAGGGCGGCGCGAGCTCGGCGGTGGCCCGGCCGAGGTGACTGCCGACCAGATCGGTGGTGAGACCGAGCCGGTGGTAGGCGGAGAGCGCGTTGGGGCTGGCGTAGGTGACGATGCCGTCGGAGTCCAGCCGGATCAGGCCGTCGCCGACCCGGGGCGCGGCGTCCATGTCGGCCTGCTCCACCCCGGGGTACGGGAAGGCGCCGGCCGCGATCATCTGGGCCAGGTCGGAGGCGCTCTGCAGATAGGTGAGCTCCAGCCGGCTGGGCGTGCGGACGGTCAGCAGGTTGGTGTTGCGGGCGATCACCCCGAGCACCTTGCCCTCGCGCCGGACCGGGATCGACTCCACCCGCACCGGCACCTCCTCACGCCACTCCGGGTCGCCCTCGCGCACGATCCGGCCCTCGTCGAAGGCCGCGTCCAGCATCGGGCGCCGCCCGCGCGGGACCAGGTGGCCGACCATGTCGTCCTGGTACGAGGTGGGGCCGGTGTTGGGCCGCATCTGGGCCACCGAGACGTAGCGGATGCCGTCCCAGGTGGGGATCCACAGCACGAGGTCGGCGAAGGAGAGGTCGGAGAGCAGCTGCCACTCCGAGACCAGCATGTGGAGCCATTCCACATCGGCGCCGGTGAGGGTGGTGTGGCGGCGGACGAGTTCGTTCAGCGAGGGCACATGGCGAGCGTAGCCCCAGCCGCCCCGGGCTGCGTCCGGGGCCGTGCCGCGGGGCGACCTGCCGGGTTGTCCAGACCAATTTTCGGGGAGCCCTGGACAACCCAGATTGGTCTAGTCCACAATGAAAGGGCACCAAGGAGAGGCCCACCGCGCAACTGCCCTGACCGCGCGAGGCCGCTCCTCGGTCGGTCGCCGCCGAACGAGGACCCCGCACAGTTCTCGATCGTCACCGGCGCCCGACGACAGCTCCGGGCCGCGGAGCCGCATGGGTTGAGGGTCCCGTGTCGGCACCGTGGCCCGAAGTGTTTCTCCCGCGCTGCCGAGGCGCCCGACGACAGCTCCGGGCCGCGGAGCCATGGGCCCCTCCTTGCCGGCGGCGGGCAAGGAGGGAGGGTTGAGGGTCCCGTGTCGGCACCGTGACCCGAAGTGTTTCCCCCGCGCTGCCGAGGCGCCCGACGACAGCTCCGGGCCGCGGAGCCATGGGCCCCTCCTTGCCGGCGGCGGGCAAGGAGGGAGGGTTGAGGGTCCCGT